>DPKX01000034.1 GCA_003542295.1 Candidatus Atribacter hydrocarboniphilus | reverse complement strand
GTATTATAACCAACTAACTCTTTATCATTTACAACCACAACATTCACTGCTCCCAATAGCAAGGCAGTTTCATCCAACCTATCCAGCCATTGAACAATTTTTTCTTTGTGCGGAACTGTAACGTTTATTCCTTTTAATCGCCACGTTCGAAATGTACGAACGGCACTTATTAGATCATCGGCTGAAATATCAAAAGCTAAATAAACGTAGTCGAGTTTTAAGGCGTTAATGGCCGCATTTTGAAATACTGGTGACAAGGAATGATCCACAGGATGTCCAATGATCCCTAATAATTTGGTTTGGGCGGTTATTCGGTTTTGTTGAACCATTGAAGAAACCTTTTCATAACAAATTTCTCTGCTAATCGCACCAATCGGGTAAAAAAGAATTCTTTCCGATTGATGGGGTTGACTAAAATTGTATGGAGATTTAATCGATTCCCCCCCAAAACATCGGTAAATATTTGATCACCAATCACGGTAACCTGATTTTGATTCAAGTCCATCGATTCCAGAGCTTTACGAAAGGAGCCGCGTCGCGGCTTTTGAGCCATAGATATCCCAGGTATTTTCAGAGATTCCATGAAGTAATTGACTCTTGAAGTTGTGGAGTTGGATACCAGAAATATTTTAAATCCTNNTTCATTTTTAGCTTGTTTTAACCACTTTTCCGCCAATTGAGTAACGGTTGGTTGGTCCCAGGGAGCAATGGTATTATCGAGATCGATAATCAAACCCTGTATACCCTTTTTCTTCAATAAATCCAGTGGGATTTCAGATATTTCATCAACGTAAAGCGATGGATAAAATTTCCTTAAAAATTGTTTCATTGAATTGTGCTCTTCTTTTTATTTTTTAAATGTTCGTCAAAGGTTTTCGAAAAATTGTGCGTACCGTTTTCTCCCAGTACAAAAAAATAATAATCGGTTTGAGGAGGATTTACCACTGCTTCTAAAGAATCAAGACCAGGATTGCAAATCGGAGTTGGCGGAAGCCCTTCCTGAAGGTAGGTATTGTAAGGAGACTGTATGGTTAAGTCATCCAAAGCAAGAGATGAGAGCTGAACCCCCTTTTCCTGATTCCAAGCATAAATGACTGTTGCACAAGATTCTAATTTCATATTCGATTTCAAGCGATTTAAAAATACCGAGGCTACTATAGGTTTTTCATTTTTTGTCTGCGCTTCTCTCTCTACTATTGAAGCCAATATGACTTTTTGATTCATCTCGGAATAATTTTCCTCCAAAAGATTCCCGGGATAAATTTCCTCAAAGCGATTTAATTGGATTTCAATAACCTGCAATGGATGAGTACCTGGCGATAAATGATAAGTGTCGGGAAACAAATATCCTTCTAAATTTTGAGCTTCAGATAACCATGGTTTATGAAAAACTTCTGGTTGCTGCGTATAGTTTAAATATTCCTCCCGTCGACAAATTCCAGCTTGATCAAGCCATTCAGCCATTTGTTTCGCCGTTGAACCCTCAGGGAAGGTTACTTTAACTCGATAGGAACGACCTTGGGCTATTCTATTCACAATTTGGGAAATGGTTTCTCCTGATTGAAACTGGTAATTCCCGGCAATTAATCGACTTTGATCGCTTAAAAATGTATAAGCCAAAAAAAGGGCCGGAGAAACTATGAGATCGTTCTTCTTAAAATCTTGAGCGATCACTCGATTGGTCATTCCGGATTGAATAACCATGGTTTGAGAATCATCACCAACCCCTGGTGAATAATAGAACGATATATAGAGAATAAAACAGAATAAATAACTAGCAATTATCAATCCAATATGGTTTTTTTTCATATTTGAGTAGAATCAATATAGGTTTGGAGTATTATGGTTGCCGCCAACTGATCGATAACCATTTTTCTTTTTTTTCGACTAACATCGGCTTCCAACAGTCTTTTCTCTGCCTCTTTGGTCGTTAACCTCTCGTCAAAAAGCACCACTTCACCAGGAAAACGTTTGGTTAACAATTCACGAAATTCTATAATTTTTTGCGCTTCGCTTTTTACCGAATTATTTAGTCGCAAAGGCAAACCCAAAACAATGACTTCAGCTTGAACTTGTTGGGCAACTTCGATTATATTTTCAACATTTTTTTTTAGGTTCTCACTGGAAATCACCTTCAAAGGTGAAGCAAAGCTTGTTCCACGATTGTATGATAATCCTATTCTCTTTTCTCCGATGTCAACCGCTAAAATTTTTTTCACCAAAAAATTCCTTCGAGTTTTTGATGTTGATAAATCAAGTTTTACTGAATTTATGATATATAAAGCTTTTCTTCCTCTTCTTCAATATCAAGAGATTTGATCGGTCATTTTCTTGATTGCTTTAATAAATTCTTCCCAAGAGCCAAAGGGAATGCCACCAAATTGGACCAAAGATGGCCTCCCACCTCCACCACCACCAATTCTCTTGGTTATTTCACGAACCAAACGATTCAGATCGATTGATTGGGGGAGATTTATCCCAGCTAAAACACCAGAAATTGCTTCATCTTTTTTTATTCCCAGAACCACTATTCCCTGTTTTAATCGATTACGTAATTCATCAATAATTTCTTTTAAGTAATCTAAGTCCGGAGGATTCTCAACAAAAAGATGCGTCAGGTATATCGACGTGTTGTTGCTGCCAGCAACTTTGAGAGCATCAAATATTGCCTGGCGGGCATGAGATTGAAAGGTTCGCTTGAGCTCCTCTTTATAACGCTTATTATTCTCAATTAAATTATTAATTGTCGGCAATATCTGATGATGATCCGATCCTAAAATATTTTTAATATTTCGCCCCAGGTGGTAATATTCTTGAAGATACCTAAAAGCAACTGGTCCGGCCACAGCTTCTACTCTTCTTAAACCCGACCCAATGCTGGATTCGGTAATAATTTTAAAAAGACCAGCCTCACTGGTTCGTCGTAGGTGGGTTCCTCCGCAAAGCTCGGCAGTGTAATCGCCTACTCGGATAATCCGAACCAGCGATTGATATTTCTCTTCAAACAATGCAACAACACCGGCTCTCTGAGCTTCATCAAGGCATGAATAACTTATCACTACTGGTAAGTCCTCAAAAATCTTTTGATTCACAATGTCTTCCACGGCATCAATTTCATCCTCAGACATAGCAGAAAAATGGGTAAAATCAAAGCGAAGTCCGCTTTCTCCCACCCAGGACCCAGCTTGTTTTACTTGTGAACCCAAGATATCCCGTAGTGCTCGATGAAGCAAGTGAGTGGTCGTATGATGAATTTCAATGAGTCGGCGACGCTGGGTATCAATTTTTGCCCAAACTCGATCATTTTCTTTGATTTGTCCACTGATTACTGTCCCCTCGATTAAAAACTCAGAGTAGACTTTCTCGACCTGAATCCTTCCTTGTTCGGAGTCTATCCAGCCGGTATCAAACTCCTGCCCTCCTTTTTCCGGGTAAAAGGGTGATTCTTTTAAAGCGATGATTACTTTTTGGTCGGTTTCCGCTTGACTGATACGGTCCTCTCCATCGGATAAAGCCACAATTTCGGTATTAACCATAGATTGATTGTATCCTACAAAGCGGCTGTCAACACCGGTAAATAGCTCCTCGATTTCCTTTTGGCCCCTCATAAGCCGGTCCTTTTCACCACGTGCTCTACGGGCTCTATTTTTTTGTTGCTCCATTTGATTTTCAAATTCGGCTTTATTAAATTGTAAACCCTCTTCTTGAAGGATATCTTCAGCTACATCTGAAGGAAATCCATAAGTATCATAGAGCATGAAAATATCCTTTCCAGAAAGCTGTTGTCTTTGACTTTTCTTGGCTTGTTCAATTAATTGATTTAAAAAAACTTCTCCACTTTGTAGGGTTCCCTCAAAGCGGGCTTCTTCTTGATAAACAATTTTTGAAATAATATCTTTTCGCAGGTCTAATTCAGGGTAAGCGTTACCCATACCATCGATGACTATAAATAATAATTCATGAAGAAAAGGTTGGTGAATTCCTATTTTTCCACCATATCGATAGGCACGACGGATCAGTCGTCTTAAAATATAACCTCTTCCATCGTTTGAAGGATAAATTCCATCGGCAATAAGAAACACGATAGCACGAATATGATCGGCTATAATCCGGAAAGGTGGCTTTAAGGCCGGTATCGAATAATCATTGCCTGACATTTTTTCTAAATCCTGAATGATGGGGAGAAAAAGATCAGTTTCGTAGTCAGTCTCTGCTTCCTGAACGACCGAAGCTAAACGTTCCAATCCCATACCGGTATCGATATTTTTTTTAGGAAGCTCCTCGAGAGTCCCATCGGCTTTTCGATCAAATTCCATAAAAACCAGATTCCATACTTCAAGATATCTATCACAATTACATCCGGGGGCACAGGTAGATTGTCCACAACCCATGGCATCCCCACGATCATAATAGATTTCTGAACAATACCCACAAGGTCCAATTGGTCCTGAAGCCCAGAAGTTATCCTCGTCTCCTAAAAAAACAATCCTTCCCGGCGGGACTCCAACATAATTTTTCCACACTTCATATGCTTCTTGGTCTTCTCGATGAACCGAAACCCACATTCTTTCCGGAGAAAAACCGATCCATTGAGTGAGAAACTCCCATCCCCATAGACAGGCTTCCTTTTTAAAATAATCACCAAAAGAAAAATTTCCCAACATTTCAAAAAAGGTATGATGGCGCGCTGTATGGCCAACATTTCCTAAGTCATTAACGCGAACACATTTCTGAACACTGACGACCCGCTTAAAATTTGGCTGGATTTTGTTTAAAAAAATTGGTTTAAAAGGCACCATACCAGCAATAGTTAAAAGCAGGGTTGGATCATTTGGTATCAGCGAAGCACTGGGAAGTATCTTGTGTTCTTTTTCTTCAAAAAAATCCAGGAATTTTTGCCTCAACTCAGAACTGGTCATTATGCGTCACTTCTCTCCTTTTCAATCACCATCATGCTTTTCACTTGTTCATAATTATATCCAAAAATCGACAACCTGAAAGGTCCGAAGTCTTCGATTGGTTGATGGCATCCATTGAAATGAAACTGGTTGAACAAAGTCTGATTGAATTTTACCATTTTCAATCCAATACCGGGAATCGAAGTTGTGATACAGGCCTGGGTTAGCACGCAATACCAAGGTAAGAGGCCTCTCAACCCAGGTTATGGTATCGATTTCTTCGATGTCATTTATTCTTTGGGAAATAATTGATTTCAGTTTTGGATTGGGAGTCGGTTGGAGATTAATCAGGGCTTGATTCTTCTGTAAGGGTCCGACGATTTTAACATTAGCAATCTCGCTTTTAAATCCTTCTTGTTGGATTGTTTTTAATAAAACCTGGTTGGTTTTTACAACTGCCTGTCCATGAACATTTGCTGCCAGTGGTTTATAGAGATGTTTTAAAACACAACCCTCTCGAACGCTGTTTTCGCCTATTCGTCGGATGGGAACATTCATGATCTGGCAAATCTGAAATATTTCCTGCTTGGAGAAGTCAAAAAGAGGTGAATAGGTGTTTCGAACAATTTTAACACCGCGGATTCCCCAACTATCACTCTGATTTGCCCCACCAATTATCAGCGTTTTTTCTCCAAATTTTTTTTGAAGATTTTCTAATTTGGCTTTTCGCGTGCAGAGATTACAGGCAGGCCCACGGCTTACAACCTCTTCAATAATCTTTTTTCCGGGAAGATACAGGTGAGAGGCACGCAGAGAGGTAATAAGAAAACCGATATTTTCTCGGGCATGATAGGGAAAATACTCTCCCCAATCAACAGTACACGCTTGTACTTTTTCTCTCCCCAGAGCTTCTAACGAAAGGAAAAGTGCAAGCGTACTGTCGACCCCTCCAGAAAATGCCACTACAACTCTTTCATAGCTTTTTGCTACACCTTGTATTTCATGAATAACACTTTGGATCCGTTTCTCAAAATCAACATCAACATCTTCTATCATGAATTATTTTTCATATTATTGAGAAGATCATTAAAAGTATCTCCAAAAACATCGCCCAAGGTCGTTCTACCGTTGGTTTGACTCGGTGGTTGTTCCTTTTTGGGCTTATCTTTTTCTCTTTCTTTCATTCGTTCTTTTTCCTCATCTCGAGGGAGTGTTTTTTTAATACTCAGACCAATTTTTCTTTCTTGGTCATCCAGCTTAATAATCTTCACATTGACTTCTTGATTCTCTTCAATCACTTCTGAGGGAGAGTAAATTCTTCTATCAGATATTTCCGAAATGTGAACTAAACCATCCCATCCCTTCTCTAATTCGATAAAAGCTCCAAAATCAACAATTTTGACAACTTTGCCAGGATGAACGCTTCCTACTGGGTATTTATTTTTTATTTCGAACCATGGATCAGGAAGGATTGCTTTTCGGCTTACCACAATCCTTTGCTCTTCTGGTTGAAATTCAATAATTTTAACTGGAAGAGTCTGACCTTTTTTAAGCAACTGACCGGGATGTTTAACCGATTCCCAATCTAATTCCGAAAGAGGGAGAAGAGCTTCAACATCGGGTATCAGCTCAATAAAGGCTCCAAAATTCATTAACCTCTGAACATTCCCTTCAACCGTATCTCCAACCTTCCAAAGGTTATGAGCTTGCTCCCAAGGATTTTCTTTCATCTGCTTTAGGCTTAAAGTAATTTGACGGTTTTCAGGATCGACTTCGACAATGCGGGCATCAATTAATTGATTCCTGCGTAAAATTTCGCTGACTCGATTGACTCGTTTCCATGATAGTTCTTCGATAGGTATCTTTCCCTCAACACCATCTTCAATTTCAACGATGGCACCCTTGGGATTGATCCGCTCTACTCGCACTCGAGCAACACTATCAACTGGGTAATTTTCACCGACTGAAAGCCACGGATCCGGGTGGATTTGTTTCAAACCAAGCGATAAACGTTTCTTTTCTTTATCGATATCGAGGATGCGAGCATCAACCATATCACCTATTTTAACTGCTTCCTGTGGGTGTTTAACATATCCCCAGGATATATCAGAAATATGAACCAGACCCTCAACTCCCTCTTCAGTTTCGACAAATACTCCAAAATCCTTAATGGATATAACTTTGCCTTGAACAACATCTCCAACTGTAATTTTTTCTTCTATGTTTTCCCACGGATCGGGTTTAAGGCGTTTCATACTTAATGATATTTCTTCTTTATCAGGGTCCCAGCCTATTATTCGAACATCGATTTCATCGCCTTTATTGAAAATATCTTCTAACTTACCGATTCTTCCCCAAGATATCTCTGAAATATGCAGTAATCCATCAATACCACCTAAATCAACAAAAGCCCCAAAACTGGTGATATTTTTAACAATCCCTTTTCGAGTCTGACCAATTTCAAGAGTAGCTATGGTTTCTTGTTTCTTTTTTAATTCCTCTTCTTCGATGATAACCTTATGGGATACTACTACATTCCGTGTTCTTCGATCGGCTTCAATGACTTTTACTGGTAAGGTTTTATCAAGATATTCATCTAAATTTTGAGGAACCTTATCAACACAGGATGCAGGAAGGAAGGCATTCACACCAACATCAACAGTTAACCCCCCTTTTACCTTTTTTAATACTTTTGCCATAAGGGGTTTTCCGCTATTCATGCTTTCTTCAATGTCAATCCAAGCCCCTCGATACCGGGCTTTTTCACGAGACAACCATACATAACCCTGATCATCAAACCGGTTAACGACCACCCAGATTTCTTCTCCTTCTTCGGTGTCGTTAACGACTTCTCCTTCACCGTCAGTGAGCTTTTCTTTAAAAGGAAGAATTCCTTCTGCCTTATAATTAATATTGACAAAATTNNTATAACCTTTCCTTTAATCAGCTCACCGGGTCTGATTGGATGGATGTTTTCGATGTCCTCGTGAAGCATCTCAAGGTTTTTGTTTTCTTCCACAGTGAAACACTCCTTCCTCCGGGTTTCCTTCTATCACAAATTATAGCCCCACATTGTGGTGTGCCATCTGCTTTGATCCTTGCCCTCAAAAAAAGTGGGTGCCCTCTCCAACAAACCACAGTTTGCCAGAAGATTGACTCCCAGGGAAAGGATGTTGGGTCAAAGCCAACTATGGCATCACCTGCATAGCAGGGCTACAAACCCAAATCACCTTTTTCCTAAATAATAACATAACCTGTATAGCATTTCAAATTCAATTCCGCATTAGGAACCTTCCTATATTAGCTTGGGTCCCTTCTTGTTCCTCAACTGTATTCCTAATACCATAAGTTGGTCATCGGAAACTGGAGATGGAGCCCCCGACATCAAGCAGGTCCCCTTCTGGGTTTTGGGAAACGCCATCGTTTCACGAATGGAGATTTCACCACTCATGAGCATCATTATACGATCCAGTCCCAAAGCTATACCTCCATGAGGAGGACAACCATATTGAAGGGCTTCAATAAAATAACCGAATTTCTGCTGAATTTCTCCTTCACTTAAATTGAGCAACTGGAATATTTTCTCCTGTAAATCAGACCGGTGAATTCTGATGCTTCCTCCGCCTATTTCAAAACCATTGAGAACAATATCATAGGCCTGGGCTTTCACTTTGCTGGGATCGATATTTAATTGATCTAATTGGTCCAAAAGAGGAGCTGTAAAAGGATGGTGCATCGAATCCCATCGGTTTTCTTCGAGATTCCACTCAAAAAGCGGAAAATCATGGATCCAACAAAACTTAAATTGATTCTGGATGAGGTTGAGTTCTTCGCCCAGATTTATTCGCAGGTTTCCCAAAAAAGAAAGAACCTTTTGTCGATCACCCCAGGCAATGAGCAAAAGCGAATCTTCTTGAAATGGATATTTCTCAATAATTTTTCTCCAGGTTTGCTCAGCAATTTTATTTTTTAAAGGTGAGGTTCCTTCTTCCTTAGCGAACTTTATATAGGAGAGAGAAACTCCGGCGTTTTTAGCCATTTGAGAGAGAAGGTCGGCTTTTTTTCGAGAGAAATCTTTCCATTTCTGAAGAAACAACCCATTCCAGGAATCGGTTTTTGAACCTACTTCAATTTTACCTTCTAACAAGGACGAAAGATCATCAATGGTGCAGGTAATCCTAAGGTCTGGCTTATCGCAACCATAACAATTCATCGCTTCATCATAACTCATTCGGGGAAAGGGGGTTTCTAATTGTATTCCTAACGCTTCATAAAATAAATTTTTCATCATGGTTTCAATTAATTCAAAAATATCTTCCCGCTCAACAAAGGACATCTCTATGTCCACTTGGGAAAACTCTGGCTGTCGATCAGCACGAAGGTCTTCATCACGAAAACATTTAGCAATTTGAAAATACCTATCGTAACCAGCTATCATTAAAATTTGTTTAAAAAGCTGAGGTGATTGGGGAAGTGCATAAAAGCTCCCTTCATTCAAACGACTGGGCACCAAAAAGTCACGAGCTCCCTCAGGAGTGCTCTTGGTTAAGAATGGGGTTTCGACTTCAATAAACTGCCGTTCAGAAAGAAAGCGGCGGACTGACTGACAAACCTGATGGCGAAGCATTAAGTTTTTTTGCATTCTGGTTCTGCGAAGATCTAAATATCGATAGTGCAGTCTCAAACTTTCGTCGGTTTCATTTTTCTCTTCAATTTCAAAAGGAAGAGGTTTCGATTCAGAAAGAATTATAACCTCAGAAACAGCCACTTCGATTTCTCCGGTGGGTAACTTTAGATTTGCCAAACCTTCAGGCCGAGCTCGAACTATTCCTTTTACTTGGAGAACAAATTCACTTTTCACTGCATTGGCATGTTGGTAAATCTCTTGCTGGTTGGAATCAATCACCAGTTGAGTTAAACCCCACCGGTCCCGAAGGTCAATAAAGATAACCCCACCGTGGTCCCGACGGCGGTTAACCCATCCAGCCAGAAGTACTTCTTTGCCAATATCTTCCTTGCGTAATGCCCCACAATTATGTGTTCTTAACATTTTGGTATGCCTCCAACAAATCACCAATTAGAGTCTTTTGAGAAACTACTTTTTGTTCCCCAGATAACATGTTTTTTAAAGTATACGTCTTCGTATGATATTCGTTTTCTCCAGCAATGATAATAAAAGAAGCACCCATTCGTTGAGCATTTTTAAAATGGTATTTAAGAGACTTATCTGAAAAATCTAAATGAAAGGGAATTGAATTTTCGTCAAGAACGATCGAAAGCTGTAATAAAACATCTTCTCCCTGTTGATCAAGAGGAGATAAATAAATAAATGGTTTCTGGAAAAATGCTTTTGATTCGCTCTGTTTTTGCAAAAGGAGAATAATTCGTTCCATCCCAGCAGCAAATCCGACCCCCGGGATGCTTTTTACTCCCAAAGCATCAGATAAATTATCGTATCGGCCTCCTCCTCCAATGGCATTTTGGGCTCCTAATTCTTCGGTCTTCATTTCAAAGGTGGTTTTTATATAATAATCAAGACCTCTTACCAAATAAGGATTAACAACCGGGTGAATTTGAGCGCTTTCGAGAATTCCGATTAAGTGGTTTTGATGAGTGAGACACTCATCACAGAGAAAAATTTGGATAATCGGGAAACTTTCACTATGAAGTATATTCTGACATGATTCATTTTTACAATCCAGCACTCTGAGAGGATTGGTCTCAATACGATTGGTACAATTCTTGCAGAATTGAGCGGCTTGGTTTCGCAAAAAATTTTTTAAAGCTTCTAGATATTGCGGTTTACATTTTTTACATCCTAAACTATTGATTTCTAAGCGGATATTCTTTAATCCAATTTTTTTATATATCCGATCGGCCAAAAGAATAATCTCCGCATCGGCTGCTGGACTTTGAAATCCGATCGCCTCAAAGCCAAATTGGTGGAACTGCCGCATTCGACCGGCTTGGGGTCGTTCATAACGGAACATCGGTCCCATATAAAAATATTTCATCCGAGGATTGTGAATATGGAAGCCCTGTTCGAGATAGGACCTCATGACCGGTGCTGTTCCTTCCGGTCGGAGGGTTACACTGCGGCCTCCTTTATCAAGAAAGGTGTACATCTCCTTTTGAACAATGTCGGTTTCCTCTCCAACTCCTCGAGCAAAAAGCTCAGTATGTTCAAAAAGAGGTGTTCTTAATTCGATATAATGGTAATGGGCGGCTTCTTGCCTGACAATATTTTCGATATGATACCAAATAAAAATTTCTGGATCTCCGATATCTTTTGTCCCTTTAGGTAAAGTAATTTTTTCCATTTTTTCTTTAATTTTCCTTCTTGTTCTTCAGTTTATCTTTATTTCAATAAAAAACTCTTAATCAACTTCAACTTCTTGAACGGTATCTAATTCCTGAAGCATGCTTAAAACTATCGTTAAGGAAAGATGGGCGGGGAAGTCTAACCAAAGGTAGCATCGCATCAAACTTTTTCCTTCTCGAAGCATTTTTATATTTTTAATATTCACTTCCATTTCTCCTAATTTTTCCCCAATTTTTCCAATTGTCCCCGGAGTATCTGATATCAGGACTTGGATCAAATGGACTCCCTTGGTCCTTAATCGCTGTTCAAAGAGTTCTAATAAAGCCAATACTGCCATAATAAATAAAACTGATAATAGAGCAGCAAAATAAAGGCCAACTCCAATAGCAATACCAACTCCACATATCGCCCATAAGCTGGCAGCAGTTGTCAATCCTTTTACTGAAGGCCCAAAACGGAAAATCGTCCCTGCTCCAAGAAATCCAATTCCACTGACAATTTGTGCTACGATGCGGGAAGGATCAGAACCCATTTTCCCAAAGCCATAAATCGATACTAAAGTTATTAACGCTGAACCGATACAAACCAATATATGAGTACGTAAACCGGCTGGTTTTTCAGCTTTTTCACGCTGATAACCAATAAGGCCACCAGCCAAAAAAGCCAGAATCAATCGTATAAAAATTTGAATATTTTCATTAAAGGTCAGATTAAACATCGAAGTATCGAATTTCACCAGCGCCCTGAGTCGAATAGAAACTATCTATATCCCGTAAATAAGGGAGAGCGCTCTGAGCACCAATTCGGGTACAGGCAATAGCACCGGCATTATTTGCCAGTTGAAGAGTCGTTATCCAATCCAATCCTTTGGATAGTCCATAAGCCAAACCAGCATTAAAAGCATCACCGGCGGCGGTGGTATCCTGAATATCAATTTTTCTGGGAACCAGATGGATGCATCGGTTTCCAGAATCACTGGCCAATGCTCCTTTTTCTCCTAAAGTAATTACCTTACGAGACGGACATCGTTGATCCAAGGCCTTCAAGGCTTGGACGGCATCTTCTATACTTCGTATCTTTACTCCGCTCAATACTTCAGCTTCATATTGATTGGGGGTGATAACGTCATTTTCGGTCAGGATTTCAATCGGAAAAGGCTGAGCCGGTGCTGGATTGAGAATAACTTTTACATTGTTTTCGTGAGCTTTTTGGATCGCACTCTTTACCACGCTATGGGGAACTTCCAGTTGAAGTATGAGATAATCACACGTTCTAAAAAGTTGGGAGGCATTTTCTAAATCGTCAACTGAAAGCTTCATGTTTGCCCCGGGGGCAACTAAAATTCGGTTTTCTCCCTTGGTATCGATAAAAATAAAAGCCAACCCTGAATGAGTTAAAGCTTGCTTGGTGACAAAATTAAAATCAACATTTTCCTGCTCCAAATTTAAGCGAAGGCGTGCTCCAAAATCATCATCTCCGATTTTACCAACCATATACACCATGAGCCCTAAGCGTGCACAGGCGATAGCCTGGTTATTTCCTTTTCCTCCGGGTAGCATGGTAAATTGACGGGCAAAGAGATTTTCCCCAGTCTCAGGCATTCGATCAATTTTCAGAATCATATCGATATTTAAGCTACCAACAATTAAAATACGAGAACTCATCATTTTTCCCTCACACCTCATTCCAAAACCGGTTGTAAAATATATATAATATTACTCAAGTTAACCCCGAACGTCCAGTTTTTCAAAGAAATTCATGGTTTTAATTTGAAAAACAACTTCCTTAGAAAGATAACTTACTAAAATACCTATCTAATCCGTCATTATGAGGAGTCTTACTGGTCTTTTGGGTGGATGATGCGGCAATCTCTTTAGTTTACTCTTTTTCGCCCCCTCTCCCTCCTTGTTTTATGCTTCTCCACCTATTCGTCACTCTGAGGAGTCTGGCGTCTTTTGCTGGACGAGGTGAGAATCTCATCCTTTAAAATATTTACGAAGAAAAAGCCAAAACACGACACGACATGTCATGGCATGTCGCTACATTAATTAA
>DPKX01000299.1:1859-5152 GCA_003542295.1 Candidatus Atribacter hydrocarboniphilus | reverse complement strand
CATGGCATGTCGCTACATTAAATGAAGAATGGGCACAATACATTGTGCCCCTACATTTTATATTTTTTGGTAGGGGCTTGATTTATTATGCCCGTCTTTTATTGTTTAAAACCTTTTGAGTTAACAATAATCATGAAAGCAGGCGAACCTGATTGCTAACTAAAAAAGATTACTCTTTTAATTTTGTCGTCGGGTCTCTCGATTATGCATTCTTTAGTTTAGGTACAGCGGTGGCGTCCATAACCACATTACTTCCTTTGTTTGCCAGGAATCTTGGTGCAACCAATGTAGAAATCGGCTTAATACCTGCTCTTTATTATTTGGGACTTTCGATTCCTTCACTCTTTAATGGTTTGTACTCTTCTCGAATCGATCGAAAGCTGACCTTTATTTTAAAGTTTACCCTGATGGAAAGGCTTCCCTATTTAGGGATTGCCTTGATCGCCTTTTTTTTAGTTGGTATCAATACCAGTTTGTCGCTCACACTTTTTTTTCTATTGTTAGCTGCTTCTTTTTGTGCGATGGGTATCATTACTCCAGTTTGGATGGAAATGGTCGGCAAGGTGATTGATCCTTTGCGAAAAGGAGCTTATTTTGCTGTTGGGAATGGGGTTGGGGCTTTAATGGGAATTTGGGGTTCCCGATTAGCAGAAAAATTTATTGTTAAATTTCCATTTGCACATAATTTTGGATATTGTTTTTTACTTACTATAGGTGCCATGTTAATATCTTACATATTTTTAGCATTCACTCGGGAAGAAAAAGGAAAACTACTTGATATTCCAGCTCACTATTTAAAATCACTTTTTAGTATATTTAAAAAAGACCGCAATTTTAGAGGTTTTTCTTTAGGACGGATTTTTTTGGCTATGGGTGTCATGGGCGGATCCTTTTATACCGTCCACGCTTTAGAAAATCTTCAGGCTACCGGAGCTATGATTGCCAGATACAATGCAGTATTCTTAGCTTCGCAGGCTTTGAGTAATTTTATCTGGGGACCACTGGGTGATCGCAAGGGTCATAAATTCGTCTTGCTTTTAGGGGGTATCTCTTTGCTTGCCAGCAATTTGGTGGCGATTACCGTGAAAAGCTCTACCAGTTTCTTTTTAGCCTTTGCTCTTTTTGGTATTTACTGGAGTGCTATTTGGGTAGGAGGGATCGCCATAATAATTGATTTTGGCAGTAAAGAGTTAAAGAGCATGTATATAGGACTCGGTTATTTTATTTCTACCTTCCCTTCTTTTTTTACCCCGATTATCGGTGGGAAAATTGCTGATTTTTACGGATATCAAAAGGTGTTTTGGGTTTCTTTGATCATTAACCTCATTGCTTTTGTTCTCCTGCTGGGGGTTAGGGAACCCCGAGTTTTTAAAGAATCTGAATTAGATTAAGTCTTCAAGGCTTTTCACTTCCATAGAAGGAATTAACGATAATTTTGTTTTTCCATTTTCCTGTCCGAAAATATCCGTAAGCCAGTAAAAACCCAGCTAAGGGGCCAATAGCAAAACCTATCCAGACCCCATTGATTCCTAATAAATGATTCATTGAAAGAATTTTTGCTACCGGAATTCGGATGACCCACAGGGAGAGAAGAGTATTAATCATCGTCTGCACGGTATCCCCAGCTCCCCGGAGAAAACCATTATAAGCAAACATCATAGAAAACGGGATATAAGAAAAAGCAATTATTCGCAGATAGGAGACGCCGATTCGAATAACCTCAGAATCAGTGGTGAAAATTCTCAACAAGGTATCGGCGAAAAGATAGACAAATATCGAAATAGGTATCGCAAAAAGAACTGAAATAGTAGCTCCCCAGCGTGCCACTTCTTTGGCTCGGGTAAAATCTCTTGCTCCCAAATTTTGACCAGCCATTGATGAGATTGCCAAACTGAAAGTCATTGCCGGAAGAAAGGAAAAAGTATCAATTCTAGTCGCCGCTCCATAAGCAGCAACTACTTTATCACCAAAGCCATTCACAAAAGCGGTTAAGACCAAGAAGCCAAGAGAGACAAAAGTTTGTTGAACTCCAGCAGGCAAACCGATTTTAAGAATTACCTTTATGAGCTCAATTTTTGGGGAAAGGAAATCCCGGGTAAAATGGAAAAGGTTCATTCGGTAAATATAAAAAATACCGAGAAGTCCGGAGAATGCTTGAGCGATAACAGTTGCCAAGGATGCACCGGCAACTCCCATTTTAGGAAAAGGCGGGATTCCAATGATAAGAAATGGATCGAGTATGATATTGATGATGGTTGAATAAACCAAAAGAAGGAGGGGGGTTTTTGAATCACCCAAACCTCTTAATATTCCACCAATGGTATTATAAAGAAAGATAAATATTAATCCCCAAAAATATACATAGAGATAGGATGAAGCCAAGGGCAAGATAGTGTCCGGAGTTTGGATAACCTCTAATATTCCCTGATGAAAGATTAGACCAATTATGGTCAGAATGGCTCCAATGATAGTGAAAATCGTCAACGAAGTCCCAATGGTCTGTTTTAGTTCAGAGTGTTTTTTTGCTCCCAAATATTGGGCAACTATGATATTGACTGCCATACCTAAACCAAGCACGAAAGCAATCATAACAAAAGCCACCGGATGGCTTACCGAGACTGCACCTAATGCTTCTGGGCCAAGGAAACGACCTACCCATATACTATCAACAGTGGTGTAAAAGGTTTGGAGAATATTTCCTAAGAGCATAGGGATTGAGAAGGTAATTAATTGTTTAGGGATATTTCCGCTGGTAAAATCAGTTTGATGACCTACTTTCATGAGCAGCCTCACTATATTAAGTAAAAAACCTAATTAAATACATATCTTGATGAATATGAGCCAATTTATTTTAATCGAGAATAAGTTGAAAAACAAGTGAAGTTTGGATATACTGCATTCAAAATCTTTATCCTGATAATATTGTGAGAAGTGAGGCATGAATAGAAAAAATTTCACCCTCATCCTCGTCTTCTCTCATCAAGGGAGAAGGAAAAAAAACGACGAGTCATCCTGATGCTTCTCTTTTTGAGGCCGTGAGGATCTTATCTGACGCTGCAGACGTCATCCTGAGCCCTCGCTTTTCGAGGGCGTGGCAATCTCTTAATAAAATATCTCAAGTATGAAGCAATGGAAAAGCAGTCGTATATTTATATTCTGAGTAATCGTTGGAATAAAGTTTATACGTTGGTATAACCAGTAATTTGGTAAAAAGAGTTTGGGAGCATAAGAATAAAGTTGTTGATGGCTTTACCAAGAAATATAATCTTGATAAGTTAGTCTATCCTGAAAAC
>DPKX01000299.1:0-1752 GCA_003542295.1 Candidatus Atribacter hydrocarboniphilus | reverse complement strand
TCTGGTGCTGCGAAAGCAGCATGAGGGTCTATTATGAAATATATGATGACATTGAAACGGCCATCAATCGAGAAAAACAAATCAAGTCTTGGCCACGGAGGAGGAAGATAAGCACTCATTAATTCTTTGAATCCCTTTTGGAATGATTATTTATTTGAAAAATTATCCAAATAGAGATTGCCACGTCGTCCAACCAAAAAACGGTTGGCCTCCTCGCAATGACGGACTTAGATAGCTATTTTCATCCTCATCTGGTGCTGCGAAAGCAGCATGAGGGTCTATCCTGAAAATATAGTAATAGGTAAACAGTGATAAAAAAAATGAGAAGGGCACACCCCCCTGAATCCCCCCTCAATGGGGGAATGAATTAAATAATTCCCATCCTTGGAGGGGTGGAGTACAAACGGAGAGGGTAGATGAGATTCAAACGGTTTTCGGTAAAAAAACTGGGTTTCTTAGAATGGTGGATGAGTAGAATCGTCTTTTAATCGAATAATTTGGCAATCGTTTCGGTTCAAATGGTATAGTGGTTAACATAGCTATTCTCTTTGCAAGCAAGAATAAGTTCAATTCGGAGGACAAAATGGACTCGAACAGTTTTTATATAACAACGCCGATCTATTACGTCAATGATGTACCTCACATTGGTCATGCTTATACAACCTGTGCTGCTGATATTTTAGCTCGATATCATCGATTGTTAGGAGAAAAAGTCTTTTTCGTTACTGGAACCGATGAGCACGGACAAAAAATTGAAAAAGCAGCAGCCGTACAAAATACCACCCCTCAAGCCTTGGTTGATCGAGTCATCCTCCGTTTTCAAGAGCTTTGGAAAAAAATGGAAATCTCCAATGATGATTTTATTCGAACCACTGAATCGAGACATTTAGAGACGGTAAAAGAATTATTTCTTGCCCTTCAAAAAAAAGGAGATGTTTACAAGGGAGAATATGAAGGTTGGTACTGCGTTCCTTGTGAAACCTTTTGGCCAGAAAATCAGCTGAATGAACGTCTGGTTTGTCCCGATTGCGGACGTCCTCTTGAAAAGGTTCGCGAAGAGAGTTATTTTTTCGCTCTTTCACGTTACGAGAAACCACTATTAGATTATTTTGAATCACATCCTGACTTTGTAATGCCTGAATCCCGTTACAATGAGATCGTTAGTTTTATTAAGGGTGGTTTAAAAGACCAGAGCATTTCCAGGCTTGGTTTGAATTGGGGAATTCCCGTACCAGGGGATGAAAAACATTCCCTATATGTTTGGTTTGATGCTCTTATTAATTACTTAACCGCTGTTGACTACGGTAAGAATTCCGGAAAATTTGAACTTTTTTGGCCGTCAGTTCATCATTTGGTGGGGAAGGATATACTTCGTTTTCATTCGGTGCTCTGGCCAGGGATGTTATTGGCGGCAGGATTATCTTTGCCAAAAAGAATATTTGCTCATGGCTGGTGGACGGTGGATGGTGAAAAGANNAAGATGTCTAAATCTCGAGGGAATGTAGTTGACCCTCAAGTTATGATTGAAAAATACGGACTTGACCGCTTCCGTTATTTTATTATGAGGGAAGTGAGCTTTGGTCTCGATGGTGATTTTTCCGAAAAAGGTTTAGTGGAACGCACCAATTCTGATTTATCCGATAATTTCGGGAATCTTGTTCATCGAACCTTGAATATGGCTTGGAAATACTTTGACGGAAAAGTTCCTAAACCCGATGGTTCAACTGAATCAGAATGTGAAGAACTCATGAA
>DPKX01000184.1:15559-23714 GCA_003542295.1 Candidatus Atribacter hydrocarboniphilus | reverse complement strand
ATTATATTCATTTTTACAGAAACTCACCATACGGGGCACAAAAAGAGAATCAACCTTATCCTTTAAATAATGACAGTGCCCTAAAAACACTTTAACTGGAAAGCATATTTCATCAACTCCATAAGTAAGCCCTCGTTGAATAATGAGCTTATTGGTTGGCGGAGAAATCACCAGTTCTGCACCTAATTCTTTTAAAAAAGTTGTCCAATAGGCATAAAAACGATAAAACAACAATCCTCGAGGAATACCAACCTTCAAACGGCATTCATCTCCTTGATCGAGCATCCTTATTATTATAAAACAAAATTTTATAATAAGCTCTCCATCATTAAACACCATGATGGCCATTTTTATTTAAAAGCAATCCCTTAATCCCAAGACTATATTATATTCATTAACCCATGAAAAACCAAATAATTTCAAGTAATTTAGACTCTTGGTTAAATAAAGTCTATTTTTTAAATAAAAGTTTTTTTCCCATGACGAAGTAAGGATTATTTTTTGTTTCCTATATTGATTTTTCTTAAAACTATTATATACTAAATATAGTATGTTATACAAAATCTAAATCTATATGTTGGGGTGCGAGATGCATTGTCCGGTTTGTGGTGAACCTGATTCTCGAGTGATCGATTCACGGGTTGCCGACGGAGGAAGTGGGGTGCGGCGCAGAAGAGAATGTCCTAAATGCTTAAAAAGATTTACTACCTATGAACGATTAGAAAGAAAGCCATTGGTAATTATCAAAAAAGATGGGAGAAGGGAAATTTTTGACCGAGAAAAAATTTTAAATGGGATGTTAAAAGCAGTTGAAAAGCGGCCAATATCTGTAGAAGTTTTAGAGTCTATAACTGACCTCATCGAAAAAGAGATACGAGATAAAGGATACGAAGAAGTGTCTTCGTCTCGAGTTGGAGAAAAAGTTATGGAAAAATTAAAGGAATTAGACCAAGTGGCTTATGTCCGTTTTGCATCAGTATATCGAGAATTCAGGGATATCGATCAGTTTATGGAAATTTTGACTTCTTTAAAGACTGGAGAGAAGCATTAGTTATTGAAATCAAAGATATTCATTAGTTATTAATTTTTTCGTTATAAATGGAGGGATTTTTGTGAGTAAATCTTTTGAAGTCGACCTATTAACACCTCAAAAAGTGCAAAAAAGGGATGGCCGAATCGTTCCCTTTGATCGGAAAAGAATAGAGAGAGCTATATACAAGGCTTTTCAAGCAGTTGGTGAAACATCTGAAACAATTCCCGATGAGTTGAGTCAAGTGGTGACCAATCAGCTTTTCGAAAAATATGGAACAACTACCACTGTTGATATTGAAACTATACAGGATTTAGTTGAAGAAACTCTGATTCAATACGGCTATTCAAAGGTTTCAAAAGCCTACATTCTTTATCGTCGTAAAAGACAAGAAGCCCGGGAAGCTCTCCAAGCTGCGGTGGATGTGGAAAAAATAGTCCAAGAATACCTTTTAAAAGCTGATTGGCGAACCCAGGAAAATTCCAACACAACATACTCTTACCCAGGATTGGTCCTTCACGCTGCTGGTTCAGTAATGGCTCACTATACCCTCAATCGAATTTATCCCGATGAAGTAAGAGATGCCCACATAAACGCTGATCTTCATATCCATGACCTCTCTTACGGAATTACAGCCTATTGTGCAGGTTGGTCAATAGAAGAGCTTATTCGAGAAGGATTTGGGGGCGTCAAAGACAAGGTCGCAGCTGGTCCGGCAAAACACCTTTCAGCACTTACCGGACAAATGGTCAATTTTTTAGGAACCATGCAAATGGAGTTTGCCGGTGCCCAGGCTTTCAACTCCGTAGACACCTATTTAGCTCCCTTTATTCGTTTTGACCATCTCGACTATCGAATGACCAAACAACTCATTCAGCAAATGGTATTTGCCATGAATGTTCCCTCTCGTTGGGGGAGTCAAGCGCCCTTCATCAATTTCTCTTTTGACTGGATTGTTCCAGAAGATATGAAAGAAAGGCCGGTAATTATTGGTGGCAAAGAGCCACCTGATTTAGGTTGTTATGGTGATTACCAACAAGAAATGGATATGATCAATCGTGCTTTTATCGAAGTGATGTTGGAAGGTGACTTTGAGGGAAGAGTGTTCTCTTTCCCCATCCCGACTTACAATATTACTGCTGATTTCCCCTGGGATTCAGAAAATGCCATGCTGCTTTGGCAAATGACTGCCAAATATGGTGTCCCATATTTTCAGAATTTTATCTCCAGTTCCCTGAAGCCCGGTGATGTTCGATCTATGTGTTGTCGTCTTCAGCTTGATTTAAGGGTCCTGCGTAATCGAGGGGGAGGTTTGTTCGGGTCAGCTGACAAAACCGGTTCGATTGGCGTTGTAACCATTAATCTACCAAGAATCGGCTATTTGAGTAAATCCGAGGAAGATTTTTTTACCCAATTAAAAGCGAAAATGAGTATTGCAAAAACTGCTCTGGAAATAAAAAGAAAAGTGGTTGAACGGAATATGAAAAACGGTCTTCTCCCTTATACAAAAAGATACCTGGGGACTTTTAAAAATCATTTTTCAACTATTGGGTTGGTAGGAATGAATGAAGCCTGTATTAATTTTATTGGGAAAAATATAGCCGATCCAGAAGGAAAAGCTTTTGCTTTAAAAGTTCTGAGTTTTATGCGAGAATGTTTGGCTGACTTCCAGGAAGAAACTGGAAATCTCTACAATCTGGAAGCTACCCCAGCCGAAGGTACCAGTTACCGCCTGGCAAAGCATGACAAAAAGCATTTTCCCGATATTTATACCTCGGGAGAAAACGAACCCTATTATACCAACAGTACCAATTTACCAGTAAACTATACCGATGATCCTTTTGAAGCCTTAGACCATCAAAAAGACTTACAAGCTTTATATACCGGTGGTACGGTATTTCACGCTTTTATGCCCGAAACGCCCGAGCCCGAGACGGTTAAGCTCTTTATAAAGCGATCTTGTGAGAAATATACCGTTCCATATATTACCGTTACACCTACCTTTTCGGTCTGTCCAAATCATGGATATATTTCTGGTCGTACCTTCCAATGTCCGGAATGTGGAACCGATACCGAAGTGTACTCTCGGGTGGTAGGTTATTATCGTCCGGTCCAACGTTGGAACCATGGAAAACAGGAAGAATTTAAAGAACGCAAAGAATATACTGTTACAAATACTATCTGAAAGTACTCGGGTTTAGAGTGCAATGATTGATCCTGAATAAATGAATTCGGAGAATATATGATTTTTCGTGGTTGGCTGAGGGTTAGTTTTATTGAATATCCGGGGAAGATCTCTACCGTCTTATTTACCGGTGGGTGTAATTTTCGATGTCCCTATTGCCACAATCCAGAATTAGTAATTTTAAAAGAATCCCTTCCTCAGATTCATGAAAATGTTGTTCTTGAATTTCTACAGAGAAGAAAAGGGATGATTGATGCGGTATGTATCACCGGGGGTGAACCGTTAATCCACACCCCCGATCTTTTTCACTTTTTGGAAAAAGTAAAGCTAATGGGATATTTAATTAAAATCGATACCAATGGAAGCCTTTTTCAACCATTCCAGCAAATTTCTCAAGCCGGTTTAGCTGACCTGTGGGGAATCGACTATAAGCTTCCTTTTTTCCTATATAAAAAGGTATTAGGAGAAAAATGGCATAAAAACTGCCAGTCGGTTTTAGATCGAGCACTTAATAACCCAAATCAAGCCGAAATCCGCACCACCATTTATCCACCTTTTCACGATGAAAAAACCCTTTTTGAAATGGCTGAAAAGTGCTCCTCCGCCAATCATTGGTATTGGCAAAACTTCCAACCCCAAAAAACCCTAAGCGAAGAAGCTCGCACTATTCCTCCATATGTACCCTCACTTCTCAACCAGTGGCGAGACCTCATTAATAACCATATCCAGAAAGACCTGATTGTCATTCGGCCTTATTCTTGAAAACATTTCTACCAATAAAATTAGGTTTATAATTTTACTTTTCTTTCATAAAAAATTCTTTGAATTGAATCAAGAGATACGGCTGCAACGACCACCACTCCGCTTACTGCAGTTTGCCAATAGGGAGAAATACCAAAAATTACAATTATATTTTCAATAACTCCGGTTATCACGGCACCCAATACAGCACCAACAGGATTCCCTATACCTCCCGCCGGTGAAACCCCTCCAATAACCGAAGAAGCAATTGATGGCAATACCCACTCTTGCCCAATTGCAGGTTGAGAGGAGCCAAGACGTGCGACCATAATCATACCAGCTAAGGCAGCTAACAATCCAGCCATCATGAAAGTTATAATCTTGACTCGTTCTACCCTGATCCCAAGTATTTTAGATGCTTCACGGTTGTTTCCCACGGAATACATATAACGACCAAAAATGGTGTTTTGTGTAACAAAAAATACTACCCCGGCAACACCAATCATAATGATAAAAGGTGCTGGAATCCCTAAAAAATCACCTTGGCCTAAAAAATAAAGAGCTTTCGGAATACCGGTTATCGCTCTTCCTTTAGAAATAACCAGGTTAAGACCGGAATAAACACCGGTCATTCCTACTGTAACGACCAAAGAATTCAAATTCAATTTTGCCACCAAAGCACCATTAAGAAATCCACATCCTGCTCCCAATAAGAGACATAAACCAAAGGCAATCCAATGATGAATTCCTAAGTTAATGATGAGTACTCCACCAATAACCCCGCAAAAACCTGCTATAGCACCAACTGACAAATCTAATTCTCCGATAAGCAATAAACATGCTTGACCCAAGGCTATCATTCCGACAAATGCTAGAGACCTTGTTAAAGCCTGTAAATTATAGCCACTTAAAAAATAAGGCGACAAAAGTGAAGCAAGAATAACAAGAACAATAAGCGCAAAAATAACACCAATTGAACGTGTTTTTCTAACTATCTCCATCGTTTTTCTTAACTTCGAAACATTTTCTCTCTGTGCCATTTCAAACACTCCAAAACCTTCTTATTTAGCAGTAACTTGCTCTCTATCTCTATCAATAACATTGATTGCTGATGAAATAATTTCTGAGGTTTTAACTTTACTTGGGTCGAATTCACCAGTTATTTTTCCTCGATAAACAGTAATAAGTCGATTACAACATCTCATTAATTCTTCAAGTTCTGAAGATACTAAAATAATTCCAATCTTTTCCTTTTCAGCAAGGTTTTTCATAATTTTATATATTTCGGTTTTCGTCATGACATCAATTCCCTTGGTTGGTTCATCAAAAATGATTACTTTTGGGGTTGGTGAACAAAACATTGCACGTCCAACAATAACTTTTTGTTGATTTCCTCCACTTAGAAATCTTATTGGAGTTTCTATTGAAGGTGTTTTTACCGAATATACTTTTACCAATTCTTCGGTCATTGATTTTTCTTTCTTTGCTGATACCACAATACCATTTAGTACTTTTTCCCCGAGAGCAACTCCAACATTATGGCGAACACTTAAATATGGAAATATCCCTTGTTGCTTTCGTTCTTCAGGAAGGTAAAATACACCACCTTGGATGGCAAAATGAGGGCTTCCGAGTTTTAACGGTTTTCCATCAACTCGTACCTCTCCTTCTGCCACATATCTATACCCCAAAATAGACTGCATAATTTCAGAACGCCCTGCCCCAACTAAACCGTAAAATCCCAGGATTTCTCCTCGATGTAGTTCAAAATTAATATTTAAAAACCCTTTACCGGTTAGATTTTTTACTTCTAATACAAGTTCTCCTTTATTCTCAGTAGGACGGAAGACAATTCTCTCATCAATTTCTCTCCCTGACATCATTTTTATTATCCAATTTCGATCCACATCTGAAGCCTTTGAATAACCAACTTTTTTCCCATCTCTGAGAACGGTTATTTCGTCACCTATGGCAAAAACTTCTTCAAGCTTATGAGATATATATATTATTGCTTTCCCCTCTTTCTTGAGTTGGTTTACTACTTGAAATAGACGCTTGGTATCTTCAATGGTCAAACTGGTTGTTGGCTCATCAAGGATTATAATTTCACAGTCTTCGATGATAAGGGCACGAGCTATTTGCAATAATTGTTTACTCGAAGGAGAAATATCATTTACACTGGTTTCAGCTTTTTCGGCGACGTGGAATTTTTCTAAGAGAGGGGCTGCCATTTTAAATATTTTACTTTTACTCGAATAAAATCGATTTAACCCTTTCCTTTTAAAAGGTAATAATAAATTTTCTCCTACCGTCATATACTCAAATAACTGTAATTCTTGAGGAACGTAAGCAACCTTATTAATAATTTCGGGGTTCTCAAAGATACTTTTATCTTCAATTTTTACATTTCCTTTTTCAGGATGATAAATACCAGTTAAAACTTTTACAAAAGTACTTTTACCAGCTCCATTTTCTCCTACAATGCAATGGACTGTTCCTTTTTTACAGGCAAAATCGACTTCATTGAGAGCTACTACCCCTGGAAAAATTTTGGTAACACTGGTTGCTTCTAAAATATAATCCATTTTTTCTTCCTGTCCTCATCCATTTTTATTAAAACCACCCATAAAAAATTGTACCTAAAAAGAGCAACTTTTTATGGGTGGTACAATAATTAGTTCTTTTTAGTATCCTTTATATTCCTTTACATCATCTGGAATCATGTCTTTAGTTATTACAACAAAACCAGTATCAACTAACATTGGCGTATCAATTCCTTGATTCTGTAACCACAAACAAAGAACCGCATAAGCACCTTGCATTTTGGGTTTGGTACTATATGAAGACTCCACAACGCCTTCTTTTATCAAAACTATCAGTTGATCTAAATCATCCAAGCCGACATGAATGATTTCTCCAACTTTTCCAGCCTCTTTAATTGCAAGACCGACTCCTATTGGTCCGGCAGCGTTATGAGCTATCATACCATCAAGATCAGGGTGGGCAGCAATGATTGAAGCTGCTTGCTTCTGAGCTTGTTCAATGCTATCGTTATCAACACCTTCAGCTACAATTTCTACCTCTGGTAGCTTGGAGAAAAACTCTTTTGAAGTTTCAAAACGTTTCTTATGATTGGGTGCAGTAGGAACTCCTTCAATGAGAGCGACTTTATAAACATCCTTCTTTTCCTTTGCCTTCATCAATTCCACCAATCGCTCACATGCTCCAATCTGTTGGGCAACAAAATCATTATTAACCGTGGTAAGACCCATGCCTTCTGGAGCATAGGAATCAAATACTACAATGGGAATGCCACGAGCGAGAATTGCCTCTAAGACCGGCCTATTCCCTTCAGCATCAAGAAGGTCCAAAGTAATACCTGCTGGTTCAGTCGCTGCTGCTTGTTCGAGTATTCGGTTTTGTTCTACGACACTTGCGGTTGCTGGAGCCCTATAATCGATAACAAAGGTATCTCCAGTTATTTTTTCAAGAAACTCAGCCATTTCCTGTGCTCCTTGGTTAACTTTATCAAACCAAGGGTGAACAATTTTTGGCACTATCACATACTTATATTCTTTTGCCTGTGCCAAACCTAAACTCATAACAAAAACCATCAATAAAATAATAGTTACAACAAATAAATTCTTCCTCATTATGCTTCCTCCATTTTACTAATATTAGTAACAAATGTTCTGGTTAATTTAAAAGATTTTGCTTTTTTTATTATCACCTCTTTTCTATACAAAAATTTTCTTCTCTACGCTTTTCAAGAACTCTAAACCTTTTTTAGCAATATCTTCTGGTTTGGCAATTTCTCTCCAAATTGCTACCTGTCGCCCGAACTCTTCCTTCATGATATCTGGTGTAAATGACTCAACAACTAACCATCTTTGGTAACCAACTTCTTTTAAGCCTTTATAAACTTCATCCCATTCTACATGGCCATTACCAGGAATTCCTCTATTGCTTGCGCAACAATGGAAATGGTAAAGTAAATCGCCAGCAGTTTTGATGGCATCATACAAATGATTCTCCTCTATATTCATTTGAAAAGTATCCAAGTGAATTTTTAAATGAGGATGACCAATTTCGCTTATTAAAGCCTTTGCTTCCTCTGCAGTATTAAGAAAGTGAGATTCAAATCGGTTTACAGGTTCAAGAGCAAGGAATACTTTATAATCTTTAGCAAATTCTGCAAC
>DPKX01000184.1:0-15518 GCA_003542295.1 Candidatus Atribacter hydrocarboniphilus | reverse complement strand
CCCCAAGGTGCATATACCACTCCTCCAATAACGTCACTACCAAGTTTTGCGGCTTCTTCAACGCACTTTTTGAGAAAAGTAATTCCGTTTTCCCTAATAGCATTATCATTTGATGTAATATCAGTTTTTTCATCCAGTGATGTAGAACATAAACACTTAATATCCAATTTCTTTGCTTCTTTGGCAATTTCATTGGATAAATTAGAAGATATATAATCTTCGCTTAAAGAAATTTCAATTCCTTCGTAGCCAAGTTTTTTAACTTTTTCCAATACCGATATTCTTTCTTTCGTAAATTTTGAGAAAAACAACAAGCCAAAAACACCATAGTGCATTTTAATCATCCTTTCCTTATTCATTATTATTTCTTTTATTTAAGTTTAAAAATTTCCCTTTTTTATGTCAATGAATTTTGTTTTAATTTAAAAGTATTATTATAAAATTTCTTATTACTGATTCTTTGACTAAATTATTTAAAGTTTTTATTTCGGTAAATTAACGTTTAGTTAACTTTATAAATATGATGCATTACAATGATCAAATTCTTTTAATTATTATGTTAATATAGTTTTCCCCAACTGAATGAAATAAACATTAAAAAATAAATATATAAGTAATTATTTGATGGCAATTTTTATTCACTTATAACTTTTCTATTTTTTCCTGCATTTCTTTGGTTTGATTTGGATCAAGCGCTCCAGTAATAATATGGTACTGAACCGAACTTTTCTCAGGAATGATTCTCACATTCCCAGCTGCTTTTTCATGAGTGTATCCTTCTGGATCACACGTACCCGGCAATAAAAATCCATAGGCTTCTCGATCCCGATTTCGTATTATCCAACGGGTTGCATGGTCAAGTTGATCGGGGCGGTAGGAAACATAATCTCCTGAACCATCAGGATGAACTTGTAAAAAATGTGTCCATCCCTGATCATCGGTTTTGGGAGATTTAAGATAAATAACCAATTCTGGAAAATAAGGATCTTCAGGAAGTATAGTTTGCATGCGTTCAGGATTGGTTTTAATAGTATCCACAAACTGAATATACTCCTTACTCATAGGAATATCTTTCGAATGAGCTGGGATGCTTTCTCGAAGTTTAATAAATTCTGAATTCCATGGAACCGGTTGTATCATTTTTCCGAAGTCAATAGGTCGAAAATTGATATGGGTCATATACATATGTTCCATTGGATAATCAGAAAGATTATCGATTTGAATTGCAATATCCAATAAGGATGATTCACTGTGAATCTTAACTACTGGATAGGCTCGATAGTAACTTGATGTAAAGGCATCATTGTATTGGAATTCTCCAGTAATTGCTAAATAAAATCCCTTTTCGTCTTCACCAAAAAGTAACCGGGGATGGTCAAAATTTGCGTAAGGGAGCTCGCCATGAAGTGGATGAGTGTCTTCTTTTCCTGGATTTCCGGTTCTTAAGGCTCCACAATGGTACATAAAACATCCATAGGTATTGGCTATTGATTCAACATTTTTTGGTTCGTCAAATTTTGATAGCATTTTAATGCTTCTACCGTAAAAAAATGCCTCCCAGATTTGCTGGCCTTTATAAGGTAAAACAGTTATATATCCCAATTCATTTTCCAATTTTACCGCATGGATTCCACTATCAAAAATAAAAAGTGAGGCTTTTAAAGCCTTCCCTTTCACCAATTCCATCTCTTTATTATGGAACATTTCTTTCCTAATGATAACCTCACCCTGAAAAGCCATAATTCACCTCCTAACAAAATATCAAACGAAATCGGATGAAACCACCAAACCCTTATGAAAAGGACAAGACCTATAAATAGCTTAAAAATTGTTTAAATTAATCATAATAATTTAATTTGTAACTATTTATTCCGCCCAACGCAGAGATCGCTCTACCGCTTTTTTCCAACCACGGTAAAGTTCTTCTCTCTGGCTTACATCCATTTCTGGTTCAAAAACTCTATCCATTTTCCACAGAGCAGAAATTTCTTCCCGATTTTTCCAAAAACCAACTCCGAGCCCAGCAAGATAAGCTGCTCCTAAAGCTGCCATTTCGGTGACTACTGGCCTTATGACTGGAACTCCTAAAATATCTGCTTGGAATTGCATCAAAAAATTATTCTTTACGGCGCCCCCATCGACCCGTAGAGAATCCAAGGGTTTTTTTAAATCTGTGACCATAGCTTCTAACACATCTCGCGTTTGATATGCCATCGATTCTAAGGTAGCTCGAACCACTTGTTCACGCGTCGTTCCTCGGGTTATCCCAATAATAAGACCCCGAGCATACATATCCCAATAGGGAGCACAAAGTCCGGTAAAAGCTGGAACGAGATATGCGCCCCCAGTATTTGGAATTGATTGAGCCATTGCTTCTGTTTGAGACGCATTCTCAATAATTTTGAGCCCATCCCGGAGCCACTGAACCGCTCCACCCCCATTAAAAACTAGTCCCTCAAAGGAATATTCAATTTTTCCATCAATTCCCCAAGCTAAATCGGTTGTTAGCCCATGCTCCATTAAAATAAACTTCTCACCAATGTTCATCATCAAAGCTAACGCGGTTCCATACGTATTTTTAGCCATACTTGGTTTAAAACAAGTTTGACCAAAAAGAGCAGCATGTTGATCTCCAGCAACCCCAGCTATGGGTATTTCAACTCCGTCAAAAACACTCTTATCCGTAATCGCCATGACGCCACTGGATGGTTTTGGTTCAGGAAAAATTTCCCGAGGAATTTCCATGATGTCTAATAATTCTTGATCCCAGTCGAGTTTTTGAACGTTAAAGAGCATGGTACGAGAAGCATTTGAATAATCGGTCACATGCATTCGTCTGCCACTGAGATTCCATATTAGCCAGGAATCAATATTCCCCGTTATCAGCTCTCCACTTTTCATTCTTTCCTTTACGTCTGGAACATTTTCCATAATCCACTTAATCTTAGTAGCAGAAAAATAAGCATCAATGGTTAAACCGGTTTTCTGACGAATTTTTTCTTCAAGGCCTTTTGCTTTAAGGCTCTCACAAATGGAAGCCGTCCGACGGCATTGCCAAACAATAGCATTATAAACTGGTTTCCCGGTTTTCTTGTCCCATATTATTGTGGTTTCACGTTGATCGGTAATACCAATACCAACGATCTGTGACGGTTTAATTTTTGCTTTATCCATAGCCTCCTTGGCACAAATGAGAGTGGTGTCCCAATATTCCTTAGGATTGTGTTCAACCCAGCCTGGCTCTGGAAAGATCTGATTTATTTCACGATATGCGCTGGAAATAACCATTCCATCATGATCAACTAAAATAACTTTAGTTCCAGTCGTTCCCTGATCAATGGCCATTATATAGATTCCTTTTAAATATTTCATTCATCACCTAAAAAATATTAGTAAATTTCATAATTCTGGTTTAAAAATAACCTTGGTAAATACTTCTTTTTTATAGAACATCATTTCAAATACCGATTGGCAATCTTCCAAACGAACCCGATGGCTGATTAGTGGTTTCACTTGGATTTTTCCACTATTCATGAATTTTAAAGCACTTTCCCATTCATTGATAGGGAGAGGAGCAATTGAAGAATTCCAGGATCCCAAAATAGTTAATTCTCCTCTTAGAATGGCATTCAGTGCTTGGTTAGGAAGAAGGAGGTCATCATAGGATATTCCGCAATACACCACTTTACCCATTTTGCTTACCGATAGCACAGCTTGAGGTTGGGTAAATTTGCTCCCAGCTAATTCAATTGCAATATCAACGCCCTTCCCCCCGGTATAATCCTGAATGGCTTTCACTGCATCGGTTGTTTTTCCATTGATGACTAAATCTGCGCCTAAGGTTTTGGCTAATTCCAGTTTTTCATCAAAAATATCTACCGCAACGACATTTGTACATCCTAAGTTTTTTAGCCATTGAACTGCCACAAATCCAATTGCACCCAACCCAAAAACCACAGCCGATTGACCTGCTTCTACACCGGCTTTCCGAACCGCATGCAATGCTACACTTACTGGATCGGTCATAGCTCCCATCTCGTAATCAACATTTTCTGGGAGCTTTAAAACATTCCTCTCGTTGACCAAGATGTATTCGGCCATTGCTCCAGGTATACGAGAACCATAATAGTCATAATCGTCACAAAGGGTATATTCTCCAATTCGGCAATAATCACATTGGCCACAAGGAACTAAAGGCATAATCGTGACCCGATCAGCTACTTTAGTCGATTTAACGTCTGAACCAATTTCAACGACTTCACCGGCAAATTCATGACCGATGATAATCGGCATTTTATGAGCTCCCTTTAGCATAACCCGGGCAATATCTGATCCACAAACTCCGCAAGCATGCACTTTGATTAAGACATCATGAGGATTTTGAACAACTGGAATTTCGGTATTTACACACTCCAGATGACCAGGTGATACCAAGGTCACCGCTCGCATGGAAGACTTCATTATAAAACCTCCTCTTTATCTCTTTCACTTATAAAATATTCGGCAATAAGTTGTTCCTTGAACATTCGCTGCATTGGCTTCTTCAATATCAATATGAAAAGCCAGCTTACATTTATTCGATACTCGAATAATTACATCTTTAAAAATTACCCCATTTTCTCCTTCGGTTTCCACTTTCACTCGTTGATTATTTTTAACTTGGTATTTTTCCGCATCTTCTGGTGTCATATGAATATGTCGTGCAGCACGTATGGCTCCCTCTGGGAGGTTTATTGCCCCCTTTGGACCTATCATAGTTATAGATTGAGAACCAACTACATCCCCTGATAAACGGGTGGGAAGACTCAATCCTAAAGTATAACCATCAGTCACTGTTAACTCAGCCTGACTATAAGCTCTCACTGGACCGACAATTCTGACACCTTCAATCATTCTCATTTTAAAACTCACTAAGGTTACCTTTTCATCACTAGCAAACTCACCTGGTTGGGATATATCTCGAACCTTAGTTAGTTGATAATTCTGGCCAAATAAAGCATCTAAGGCTTCTCGGGTTAAGTGCACATGACGATTGGAAACCTCAACAGGGATAGTATAATCTTGATTTGATGTTGATCCAGCGTCAGTTAAATATTTATAAACTGTTTCGCTTATAATTTCGGTTAATAATTGGTTTTTGTCTCGGTTTTTTTCTTCCATAAAATTTTAAATCCTTTAACCATTAACAATTTTTACACCAGAACTTGTTCCTATTCGAGTTGCTCCGGCTGCAATCATAGCTTTGGCTTCTTCAAAATTATGAATTCCACCAGCTGCTTTGATTCCCATTTTAGGTCCTACTGTCCTTCTCATGAGAGCAACATCATGAACTGTTGCGCCTCCACCTGCAAATCCAGTTGAGGTTTTAACGAAGTCATAGCCAACCTTTTTAGCTAACTGACAGGCAATAACTTTTTCATCATCAGTTAAAAGAAATGTTTCAATAATAGCTTTGGTAATTGTTGTTTGACGACAAGCCCTCTTGATTGACCGAAGGTCATCTTCCACCATTTTTATATTTCCTGATTTCATAGCACCGATATTAATTACCATATCAATCTCATGGGCGCCATCTTCAATGGCTTGTCTTGTTTCATAAGCTTTACTTCTCGAATCATTTGCTCCCAAAGGAAATCCTACGACAGTACATACCTTGACACCAGTTCCGCGGAGTTTTTTTGCACAGTAACTCACCCAAAAAGGTTGAATACAAACTGAACAAAAATGATATTGAATAGCCTCCTGACAAAGCTGTTCAATCTGGCTTTGTTTGGCATCTGGCTTTAAAAGGGTATGATCAATATAAGGTGCCAGATCCATCGGGGAATTGATTATTATGCCACCCTCACATTCACAGAGAGTTGCTTTGTTTTTAATACCAGTTGTTTCTTTGGTATGAGTTATCTCATTGAACCTTTTAATGACTTCTTGAGTTATTTTCGTGATCAGCTCTTCCTGGTTCATAACGAACTCCTTAAATTGAGTTTTATTAATTTATAAATACTTTTTTTCAACTTCCATCATTTTGTTAATTCGTTTCCAATGCCTTCCACCAGCAAATCTGGTTTCCAGCCAAACTTTCACCATTTCATAAATTTGTTCAATAGGATGGAGTGGACCACCTAATGTAAGTAGATTTGCATCGTTATGTTCACGACTATTTACAATAGTTTTTAAGTCATAGCACAGTGCTGCTCGTATTCCCCTCACCTTGTTACAAACCATGGATGAGCCAATTCCTGCTCCATCAATCATAATTCCTCTTTCACAATCACCATTTTTTACTTTTAAAGCTACTTTATAAGCAAAATCGGGATAATCAACGCTTCCGGTATTATATGTCCCAACATCGGTCACTCGATATCCCAATTCCTTTAAAAAAAATTTTAATTTTTCTTTTACTTCGAATCCTCCATGATCAGACCCAATTGCAACCCGCAATACTTTATCTTTAGTATTTAGAGAGAGATTTTCTGGTTGATTCGCTACGGTTGAAGAATATAAACCATTCACTATGTTGTTCAAGATACGAATAGAGTTTTCCGAATCTTTTTTCATCATTTCTCTCCTCTTTGAACGGTTTGGATTTCATCAACAATACCCACAATAATTGAACGAATTGGGGCGGTCGTATTATCAAGAACCGTTCGTGCTGAGTTTCCTTCATCCATTACTAATACAATATCTCCCACTCCTGCTTGAACGGTATCGAGTACCAAAAGACTTTTTCCTTTTGGTTTCTCTTCAATATCAACCGGTTTAACTAATAATAATTTAAAACCTTTAAATATATCTAATTTCATTGTCGAAACGACTTGTCCAATTACTTTCGCTAAAATCATTTTGTATCTTCCTCAGTATATAAAGTATCAATAATACCCATTACCGTTAAATCGGATGGATTAAACCAATTGGTTAAACCCAGGGCAGCTTCTCTGCCTCCTTCATAAAAAACTATATCATTCAAGCCTGCTTGAACTGCGTCACAGGCAACAACTGGAGTTCCTTCTTCCTTTAAATACTCGTTCAAAGGTTGAATTAATAACAATTTAATTCCAACTAATGAATCGACTTTTTGGTTACAAACCACTGTTCCAATAACTTTTCCTATCTTCATATTACTCCCTCTGATTTCCGATTAAACAATTCGGAAATAATCAACTAAAGTGCACCGCCGTTCTCTGGTAAAAGTTCGAGCCCGGGTAAGACCTTCCCCGGTTGGGCTAGCAATAGTAAACGATGTAAAACCTGCGCCTTCAAAACCCAAACCACAGTAACTTGGTCCATTTTTAATAAAAATTGAACAATCCATAAGCTTTGCCATAGCGCTGAGATTCGCAATGTTTTTTGAATGCATAATAGCAGTATGACGAAAACCATGTTCACATTGAACCGCAAATTGAATTGCCTCTTCGACGCTATTAAAACGAACTAATGGCATAACTGGCATAAGTTGCTCGGTCCATACTAATGGATGATTGGATTCAACTTCGCACAGTAGCAATCGAATCTCATCAGGAAGATTTAAGCCAATTTCTTTAGCTATGAGGTTGGCATTCTTCCCAACATATTTTCTATTAGGCGCTCCTTCTTGACCTGGACCACCAGGTTTATCAATAATGACTGGGGTAATTTTGTCAATCTGACTTTTATTCAGTTCATAAGCTCCATTCTTTTTTATTTCCTCTTTTAAACGATCAGCAATGCTTGAAACTGCAAGAATTTCTTTTTCACATATACAAATAATGTTGTTATCAAATCCAGCACCCCTGACAATATCACGACCAGCTTTAGGAATATCGGCAGTTTCATCAACAACACAAGGAGGATTCCCAGGACCGGCAGCAATAACTTTTTTCCCACTATTCATAGCTACTCTTACAACTCCAGGTCCTCCGGTTACAACCAATAAACGGATCTTGGGATGTTTCATCATGGTCTGCGCTGTTTCAAGGGTAGGGTTTTGAATAGCTGTTATGACATTTTCTGGACCACCAGCATCCACAATAGCCTGATTTATGAGTGAGACTGCAGTGCAAGAACATTTTTTTGCATTGGGATGAGGGTGAAAAACCACCGTATTTCCGCCGGCAATCATGCTTATTGTGTTATTTACGACCGAAGTAGTTGGATTTGTTGAAGGAATAATTGCTCCAATCACTCCATAAGGAGCTCTTTCCACCAAAGTCATCCCGTGGTCATCAGTATAAGCAATGGGTTCTAGATCTTCAACTCCAGGAGTTTTAAGAGCAACCAATTTGTGTTTTTCAATTTTATCTTCCACCCGACCAAATCCAGTTTCCTCAACAGCCATTTTGGATAAACTATCCTGATTGGACATTACTATCTTTCTTATCTGTCGAATCATCTCTTTACGATGGTCAAGAGTAAGTTGATGTAATTGATAGAAGGCTTTCTCTGCTGCATCTATGGCTGATTCAATAGAAGGAAACAATCCCCTGTTTCCCTGTTGAATTAAAGGTTCTTGTTCAACGATTTCCTGGTTATTCTGTATTTGCTTAAGTATTCTTTCAACGATCACCTTAACTTCAGTTTCACTAATATCCATTGATGACCACCTATAGATTTTTTAAATTTTTTAAAAATATGAGCAATTTACTACTGTTTTTTGTCTTTTTGCACATTTTCAGCTATCTGAACCAGAGAACTGAAACTATCAATATTTAAACTTGCTCCCCCTATTAATCCTCCGTCAACGTCTTTTTGGCTAAGAATTTCTTGAGCGTTTTTGGGATTCATGCTCCCTCCGTATAAAATTCGAATGTTAAAAGCCATTTCATTCGATGAGGTAAATTCTTTTATGACACCACGTAGGTAAGCATGAGCTTCTTGAATCTGTTCTTTGGTTGCACTTTTCCCCGTTCCAATAGCCCAAACCGGTTCATAGGCAACAATAATCGAAGATAACTTCTCATTATCAATACCCTGCAAACCGAAAAGGATTTGCTGGTTAAGAACCAAAAAGGTTCTCCCTTGCTTTCTCTCTTCCCATGTTTCCCCAACGCATAAAATTGGTATAAGATGATTTTTTAAAGCAGCAGTAACTTTTTTATTTATAATTTCATCAGTCTCATGAAAATATTGCCTTCGCTCTGAGTGACCAATAATGACATAAGTGCAACCAGCATCTAAAATCATTCCTGGAGATATTTCTCCGGTGTAAGCGCCGGATTCTTCATAAAAGACATCCTGAGCTCCTAATCGAATTTGAGTATTTTGAATCTCACCATTTACCGTTTCTAAAACCGTAAAAGGTGGAGCTACCATAATATCGACAGACGGAGAAAGCTTGGTTTGCTCAATAATTCCTCTTATGAGCTCAAGTGCTTCCTGGCGATACATATTCATTTTCCAGTTGGCTGCCATAAGAAACTTACGCAAAATAAACCACCTTATAATTAAAAAATAAAATAATTCCGAATACCTGGATCAGGATTGGGAATAATGACTTCTTTACAAAGAAGACCCTTTCCACTAATAACTTCAACTGCAGCATGAACAGCTGCTTCAACTTCATGGATGTCACCAATTATTTTTATGTAAGACTTCCCTCCCATACCAGTAGCCAAACGAACTTCACTTACTAAAACACTGGCGGTTTTAGCTGCAACATCAGCCGCACTAATACTAGCTACTACGGAAAAAGATTCAATTACAGCTACTGCATCCCAGATTTCACATTCAACTGCTCCGGTTATTGCTGGAATTACCTGGGCATGGAGATTTGGGATAAAAAGCTCATCAACAACATATCCTCCTCCTATCTCCTTCCCTCGAGATAGGGCCGCATCAACGGCTGCAACCTCTCCACTCACAATAACAACAAACTTTCCCGGACAAATGGTTTTAGCGTCAATAATTCGGATCGGCGCAGCCTTTATCATCCCATCTAATGTTTGTAATCCCACAGCAATGCTGTTGAGTTCCAGAACTCCTAAAACAATAATTCCCATAATATTCAGTTCCCTCTATCCTTTTATGATGACTCTCTCATTATTAACGAAGGTTACCCGACCAGAAATACTAGCATGCACCCTGGCTCCAAGACTTCCAGATGGAATCTCACCAATAAGAGCACCTTCTTCAACCAGGTCATCTTCACTGACAACTGGAATTGAGTTATCACCTATATGTTGTTTCAATAAAATTTCAACTCGTTTGGGAATGGTTTCAATGGCTGATTTAATTTCTTTCTGGTCATAGCGACTAATATGAAGTCTCTCTTTAATTCTTGAAACAGGAATTTTTCTATTAATAAGATCATTCACTCTATTTTGCTGGTTTTTTACTGTTAATTGAGGACGATAGTTCGCTTCAGTCAAACTGGTTTTAATGGCATGGTTAACCATTCGAGGTGAAAGATCCATTGGACACGCAAAAACTTCGCACAAACCACATTCACTGCACAAAAATGCATTCTCTATCACTTCCGGTGGAACATCTAAACCAAAATTGATATTTCTCATAATTTTATGAGGATATAGCTCATGGCCTAAAAGATACCTTGGACATAATTCAGTACAATAGGTGCACTGACAACAGGCAGCCTTGCTTTGCTTGACAACCCACGACATAGGCATGCTTTTCTTACGTACTAAAAAATGATCCTCGGGGAGTACAATCAATCCGGTCATGGTTTTAGTTATTGGAAAATTTAAGTCTTTTTCAACATAACCCATCATTGGACCTCCAACGATCACCGCAAGATCCTCAACTAAAACCCCACCACATTCGGAGATTACCTCTCCTATCGACATCCCAATCCGAGCTATGACCACCGAGGGTTCCCTAACTTCACCAATGCAAGTTAAGGTACGCCTGATAACCGGTTTCCCTAAAGTAGCAAAATAAATATTCCTGAGTGTTTCTACATTGCTTACCAAACATCCTACTGACGTTGGAAGCTGGCCTTGAGAAATAACTCTCCCAGTTACCATATAAACTAAAATCAGTTCATCTCCAGCTGGATAAAAATCATCAAGTAAAGCAAGAGTTATGTTATCCTGATCAGTAATGATAGACTTTATCCGTTCCACGATCTGAACTTGCTTTTTTTTCAGGGCGATGATTCCTTTTTTAGCACCAGTAGCTTGCAAAACAAGCTTTAAGCCCTGGATAACATCATCCCCATGTTCGTTTAATATATATTTATCATTGAATAAAAGAGGCTCGCATTCGGTGCCATTAGCTATCACTATTTCTACTTGATTTTCAATCTTGACATGAGTAGGGAAACCTGCCCCTCCTGCTCCAACAACACCCATCTGCTTAATGGTTTCAATCAAATCCATTATCATATCATCCAATTTTATTTATTTTTCCGATATAAAAATTGATTATTACCTTCGACCAAATCAACAATCCCTATAATCACGCAATCAACCGCTTTTTGATAGGTATCTCGGGTTTGACGTGCCGAGCTTCCTTGGGATATTAGCACCATTTCACCATGCCCAGAACCAACCAAATCAATGGCCACATGGAACTCATTAAGCAAATCGCCATTCGGCTGACATGACTGGACCAAAAGGTATCTTTTCCCCTGTATTCCATCATTTTTTTGGGTACTTACTACTGTTCCAAGAACTTTTCCAAAATTCATCTTTGCCTCTTTTTTTTATCCGCTTTGATCTTTTTGATAGGCGTATGACCCTTTTATTTCGATGGCATCTACTATTGCTACAATAGTTGCATCACTTGGTTTACCTTCAGTTACTGCTGTCATTCGGGAACTGCTCCCAGCAACATAGAAAACAACTTCACCAATTCCAGCCCCAACACTATCCATAGCTACTAGGTAATCTCCACTACCTTGTAATGTCGTCGGATTAATCTTTTCCAAGAGCAGGAACTTTATACCTTCAATTTTGGGTTCTTTTCTTGTGGATACAACATTTCCAATTACTTTCGCTAATATCATTTTTCTGCCTTTCAAAAAACAACTTTCGAAGAGCTCTTTGCCTGACCTCTTCCCAATGGAAGCACGTCATCAACATTGGCATGTGGACGAGGAATAATATGAACAGAGATCACTTCACCAATCTTTTCAGAAGCTGACTGGCCGGCGTCAAGTGCAGCACGCACTGCAGCCACGTCACCACGAATGATTGCTGTGACGTATCCACCACCAGTTTTTTCATAACCAACCAGCTCGACCCGAGCAGCTTTTACCATAGCATCAGATGCTTCAACCATTGCTGCAAAACCACGAGTTTCAATCATACCTAAGGCATCGGTGTAAATATCCATTCTTCTCACTTCTCCTCATAATATGGTTTTCTTAATATTAATTAAATGCTTTAACTATTAGCATTTTTTTAAACTATTTAAAGGCTAAACTATATACAACTTCATTTTTTACTCTTTATGAATATAAATACAGCATTTATCTTTATAAAAACACCCATTATTTCTGTTTGTTTAAAAAAGGTTTTCTTCATTTCTATAGCGATTTAAATTTTATTAATGTTATAATAATAACATCTACTGTAATTAATCTAACAGAAACAAAAAATAAAGTCAATAGTAATAAAATTAAAATTTTTATTGCTTTTATTTCAACAACACGTCCAAAGATAAACCATCTTGGGGAATATATTCTCTCCAAAACTCAACAGATTCTTTTAATCGATCAACAATTTGCTGTGGGTAGTCAATAGAGCTATTAAATATTTCAAACGTTAAATAAATCGCTTTGCAACGTGGGGGCAAAAGCGGGTTCTCAGGCTTTTCATAAGAACTGGCAATAGCTTGCAGAACTTTTTTCGGATGAACAATACCCTTCAAATTATTCTCCCGAGTAAAGGGCTGATGAGAGGATGTTTTCCCATTCGTTTGTTGCAAATGAATAATTGGTGAATAACATCCCAACAAACTAAGCCAAGAATAAAGGTCACCATCAATTGGTTCAGCAAATAGATAAGAATACCGATCCATTTCGGTTTCAATGAGGTCTAAGAAAGTTGGTTTAAAAAGAAATGATGATTTTCTGCTTTCAATTACCAGTTTTCTGATTGAATTAGAACCAAGCCAATAGTTCGTTAACAACTCATTGTCGCGAATATCTGAAAATAACTCTTCTAACTGTTCTTGGTTTGGTCGAAAAAAACGACCTTGACCAACCATGTGCCCGGTATCAAGGGCAATATAAGAAGGTAATTTTGATCTTTTAAATACCTCTTTTAAATATTCAAAAGTGCCGCTTATAGTCCAAGGATATTGATGAGGGCTATACATCTGTTCAAGCATAAGAATAACTGGTGATTGACTCGAAGCAAACTTAACTAAATGAGAAATTGTGTCAAAAAGAAGATTTTTGGTTTCTCGATAGATATCGGGATCTTGAAGGGTAGGTTCAGAAAAAGCATGAACAAAAAAGCCTAATCCAGCATTTAAAGAAGAAGCTACCTGAATGATTTCTTTGAACCATTCGTTAACCAAACGTTCACGAATCCTTCGATCAGGATGAAGCAAACCCAAGGTGCGGTAAGTAGAGTATCCAGTAAAAAAATTGGCAATCTTCGATTTGTGCTTTTTTTGGCTTTCTTCTACTTTTTGAACCCAATCTTTTAGATAATCTTTCCCCCCATAAAAAGGATCACATTCGTTATCAGTACTTGCCTCAATATAAGAAATCCCAATCTCTTTTGAAATCCTCATCCAGTCTTCAGGTTCAGTCCATCTTTTTATACCAAAACAATTATCTAATGTTAAATAAATTTTAGGATACATTATGGAGTTCTCCAATCAAATATTCGAGAAGATTCAACAATATTTATCGTTATAAAAGCCCTTCCAAATGGAAAATACCAGGTTATTTTTCATGTCTTGGCATGAGATGGATATATTTTTCATAAGCACTATCCCAGTATTTTTTTTCTCCTGGTTCATATCGATCAATTTTTGAAGAACGAAGTGATATTTCCCTCCCTTCTCTTAAGTTTTTTACCCCTCCATCGGCTTTTAACTGCATAATTAAATTTCCCATCGATGTTGTCTCAGTCGGTCCGGCTATGACTGGGATTCCCTTTGCATCGGCAATCCATTGACAGAGGGTTTTGTTCTGAGTTCCTCCACCAACAATATGGAGGAGTTCAAGACGATGTCCACTCATTTCTTCGAGTAATTCCAAATTGTATCGAAATTTCAAGGTCAGACTTTCATAAAAACAACGAGCTATATCACCCATTGAATCAGGTATTTTCTGACCTCTTTGCCGGCAATCTTCTTGAATAACTTTAGGCATATCTGCTTGAGGCAAACCAAAAAGCGGATTATCAACATCAATAAAGGTTTTAGATGGTCCCGCTTGAACCGAAGCCTGAACAATTTCGTCCCAATTTAAATCTTTTCCATATTCATTTCTCCAACGATTCCGACATTGCTGGATAATCCATAATGATGTTATATATTTCACCAACATATTTTTTCCTTCTGGGATAGCGTTGTTTCCAAAATCCGACGAAAAAACTTGATCGGATATAATTGGCTGGTCGGTTTGCATACCCATAATTCCCCAGGTTCCAAGGCTTATAAAAGCCCAATGCTTTCCTTCATCAACAACTGGAATACCTGCAACCGCTGATGCAGTATCATGGGTTGCAGGAACAATTACTGGAATGGGATGAACCCCAAATTGGTCGCAAATGCTCGATTGAATTTCGCCAATTCGCTCACCAGGCATAACCATTTCATTCAGAATTGACGGAGAAATGTCAATTCGGTTAAGAATCTTTTTTTCCCAGGTCCGTTCATACTGATTGCATAAAAGTGTCATAGTCGCATTCGTGTATTCGTTACAGGCTCTTCCAGTTAAAAAATAATTTAATAAATCGGGTATCATGAGCATTTTCCGCCCGCTTCTTAATTCTAAAGCATTTTCATATTTAAAGGAAAAAAGTTGAAAGATGCCCATTATTTCATTGGTTGAACCTGCTGAAAGCTCAAATAATTCTCTCTGAGGAAGAACATCATATAAAAGCTTGGAGCGGTCATGACGATTTTTATCACGATAGGTTACTGGATTTGAAACCAATTTTCCTCGTTCATCAATAAAACCAAAATCACATCCCCAGGTAGAAATTGCTAAAGATTGAATATCAGGGTATTTTGATAAAGAAGCCTGTAATCCATTTATCAGTTCAGAAAACAAGTGGAGAATATCCCAATATAACGTTTCAGTCACATATACTGGACCATGTTCAAACCGATGGGTAACATCCATTGTTACCCTTTTCCCATCAAAATGAGCAACCATAGCTCTGCCGTTACTGGCACCAAAATCAAATATCAGATATTTTTTTTCCATTACAACTCTTCCTCCAACCTAACTGCCATAGAAATCTCAAACCCTTCCTCTTAATTGTCTTTTTTAAAGTATACTAATGGTCCCCTCATTTATCTTTTTTAGTTTTTTGTAGTGATATATAAATTATTCTTTTTAATGAACAACTTCCCACTCAATTCCAGCAGCATCACAGAATACTTTTAGTTCTCCT
>DPKX01000261.1:5977-10367 GCA_003542295.1 Candidatus Atribacter hydrocarboniphilus | reverse complement strand
CATCTTAGAAGGCGATCCCCATTCAGTTCTTGAAGCCATGGCAATTGCCGGGTATTCCATTGGTGCGAATCAAGGTTATGTTTATGTGCGTGCCGAGTATCCGCTGGCAATTGAACGTCTATCCATTGCAATTGACCAAGCTCGTGAGTTGGGACTCCTTGGCAAAAACATTATGAACAGCGGATTCGACTTCGATGTTGAAATTCGTATTGGAGCTGGAGCTTTTGTTTGTGGAGAAGAAACCGCACTGATAGCTTCAGTTGAAGGACGACGGGGAATGCCCAGACCCAAACCACCTTTCCCAGCCCAAAGTGGCTTATGGAATAAGCCAACGGTCATCAACAATGTTGAAACCTGGGCGAACATTCCGTCGATAATCAATAATGGTCCGGAATGGTTTGCTTCCATCGGAACCGGGAATAGCAAAGGAACCAAAGTATTTGCTCTTGCTGGTGATATTAACAATACCGGGTTAGTAGAAATTCCAATGGGAATGACCCTTGGTGAAATTGTTTATGACCTGGGTGGTGGCATCCGCGATGGGAAAAAGTTCAAAGCTGTCCAAATTGGTGGCCCGTCGGGTGGATGCATTCCCAAAGAATTCCTCAATGTTAAAATTGATTATGATTCGCTGAAAGAATTAGGAGCCATTATGGGTTCCGGTGGCTTGATTGTCATGGATGAAGACACCTGCATGGTGGACTTGGCTCGGTATTTTTTAGAGTTTGTCCAAGATGAATCCTGTGGGAAATGCACTCCCTGTCGAATTGGAACCAAGCGAATGTTAGAAATTTTAGAAAGAATCACTGAAGGCCAAGGTCGAGAAGGAGATATTGAGCTGTTGGAAGAATTGGCAGTTCAGATTAAAAATACCGCACTCTGCGGTTTAGGGCAAACCGCTCCCAATCCAGTTTTAAGTACTCTGAAGTATTTCCGCGAAGAATATGAGATGCATATTCGTGAAAAACGCTGCCCAGCTGTGGTTTGTCGTTCTTTATTCCAATCTCCCTGTCAACATGCCTGTCCTTTAGAAATTGATATACCCGGATATATTTCGCTCATTAAAGAGGGTGAGTATGTTGAAGCTCTCCGAGTAATCCGTGAATCCAATCCATTGCCGTCGGTTTGTGGGCGAGTTTGCCATCGACCCTGTGAAGCGAAATGCCGACGAGGCCAGCTTGACGAACCGGCAGCCATTGACGATTTAAAACGCTTTGTAGCCGATTATGCCATGAAAAATCATATCATGTTGCCGGTCATGATGGACCGTAAGCGGGATGAAACTGTTGCCGTAGTCGGGTCAGGACCAGCTGGTTTAACCTGCGCCTATTATTTGGCGAGGAAAGGATATTCGGTAACCATTTATGAATCACTACCGGTTGCAGGAGGGATGTTGGCTGCCGGTATTCCAGCCTATCGTCTACCAAGGGAACCGCTCAACTGGGACATCGATCAGATTCGAGCAATGGGTGTAAAAATGCATTTAAACACAACCATTGGCAAAGACATTTCCCTAAACGAATTACAAGAAAAGTTTGATGCCGTCTTTTTGGGGATTGGAGCATGGAAAAGCGCCCCTCTGGGAATCCCTGGGGAACAATTTGATGGTGTCGTTCCGGCGCTCGATCTCTTAAAAACCATCAACTTAGGAGGAACGATTGAAGTTCCTAAAAATGCCGTGGTCTTAGGTGGTGGAAATGCCGCCATGGATGCTGCTCGAACTCTTTTGAGACTGGGTTCTGAGCAAGTGAATATTGTTTATCGAAGAACCCATTCGGAAATGCCAGCCATCCCAGAAGAAATCGAAGATGCCGAGAAAGAAGGAATTATTTTCCATTACCTGATGGCCCCGTTAGAAATAGTCGGAGATGAAAATGGCAAGGTCAAGGCGATTAAATTGCAGCGTATGCGTTTGAGTGAATTTGATCGAAGTGGTAGAAAAAGACCGACTCCAATCGAAGGTGCCGAAATGATAATCGAGTGTGATATGATAGTACCTGCCGTTGGTCAAATGCCTGAAATTGATGAACTTGGAGACGGTTTTCAATCCGATCGATGGGGGAATGTTACGGTCAATCATTATTCTCTTTCCACCTCCAAACCAGGTATTTTTGCTGGAGGCGATATGATTGGAGCTGAAGCAACCGTTGTCAATGCTATGGCTTTTGGAAAAAAGGCTGCCTATAGTATTCATCAATTTCTCCGAGAATTAAAAGGCGATGAAGAAGAAGAATATATTGCTGAACCGGAAAGAATGAGAACTGTTGAAGAACCACCGGTTCTTCAAGAAATAAAAAGGGTTTATATATCTGAATTACCAGTGAAAGAACGGATCTGTAGTTTTGCTGAAGTGAAAATGTGTATGAGTGAAGCCGATGCCAAACGAGAAGCAGAAAGGTGCTTACGATGTGACTTAGAAAAGAGGATGAAAAAGCTTCATCAACTTGTTGCTGTGGAGGAGGAAGAACAATGATCGAAACGGTAGGTGAGGAATTGGTCTATTCCAAGGTTGATGAAATCATCGATCGATACAAAGAGGAAAAGACCCCATTGATGGCTATACTTGAGGATATTTCTCAAATTTATGGTTATCTCCCTAAGGATATTTTAGAACGGATATCCCATAAAACCGGTATTCCTTCGAGTAAAATATACGGGGTGGCAACTTTTTATTCTTTTTTTGAAACCAAACCAGTGGGGAAATATGTCATTCGAATTTGTAAGAATGCTCCCTGCCATGTTTTAGGTGCTACCGATGTGTTAGAAACCGTAAAGAGAGAATTGGGAGTGAAAGAGGGCGAAACCACCAAGGATGGTTTATTTACCCTTGAAGTCACCAGTTGTCTTGGCGTTTGTGGTGTCGCACCGGCAATGATGATTAATGATGTTACTTATGGAAACTTAAATACCGAACGTATTCGAGAAATATTTGCTCTATATCGATGACCGAGAGGGGGGATTTTATCTATGCTTTTTCGTACACATGTATTGGTTGAAATGACGAGTAGTTCGGTTGTGTTAGGCGCTGCTCAGATTCGAGAAAAATTTGAGAAAGAAATTGAACGGGTTGGTCTTTCTCAGGAAATCCGGGTTCTTGATACCGGATCATTTGGAGCAGGACTCCCTTCTCCTTTTGTGGTTATTTTTCCGGATAATGTTGTATATGCTCCGATCAAGCTTGATCAAGTTAAAACCATTGTTGAAGACCATCTTCTCAAGGGTAGACCGGTCAAGGATTTTATGTATTCAGGTCGAACCGAAACCGCTCCTCAACATTTTCAACCTCTTTCTCCTTTAGCACAGGAGAAGCGAGTGGTTTTGAGGAATAGTGGCTATATTGATCCAACCAATATTGATGATTATATTGCGCGGGACGGATATATGGCTTTAGGTAATGTATTATCTGGTTCTCCTGAAGAAGCAATTCAAATAGTGAAGAATTCTGGATTACTTGGCAGAGGTGGTGCCGGTTATCCAACCGGATTGAAATGGGAGTATACTCTAAAAGCCCAAGGAGATGAGAAATATATTGTTTGTAATGCTGATGAGGGCGAACCGGGGACCTTTAAAGATCGTCTTATTCTCGAGGGGGATCCTCATTCTATCCTGGAAGCAATGGCTATCGCTGGGTATGCAGTGGGAGCTCATCAGGGATATATTTATGTCCGAGGAGAATACCCGGAAAGTATCCGTCATTTGGAAATAGCCATTTCCCAAGCTTTGGATTACGGCCTCTTGGGTGACAACATACTCAATTCGGGATTTTCTTTCCGAATTGGCATTCGAAAAGGGGCAGGAGCCTATATATGTGGTGAAGAAACCGCGCTATTGGAATCGATGGAAGGTGGTCGAGGAGAACCTCGAATCAAACCACCTTATCCTCTTCAAAAAGGTTTATGGGGAAAGCCGACGGTTATCAATAATGTCGAGACTCTTGCCAACATTCCACCAATTTTTCTTAATGGACCAGAATGGTTTAAAAATATTGGGACACCTACCTGTCCGGGAACCAAGGTGTTTACATTAACCGGGAATGTTATCAATCTGGGACTTATTGAAGTTCCCATGGGAACCACTCTTCGAGAATTAGTTTATCAAGCAGGTGGGGGAATTAAAAACGGCCGTGGGCTTAAATTAGTTCAAACCGGAGGTCCTTCTGGTGGGACAATGACTCCCGATTTGCTTGATGTTCCTATGGCTTTTGATACTCTTCCTCGTTATCAATCGGCGCTTGGTTCTGGTGCATTGACTGTGATCGATGATACTCATTGTATAGTCGATATTGTAAAAAATTTCTGTGAGTTTTTTCTTCATGAATCCTGTGGGAAATGTACCCCCTGCCGAATTGGAAATAAAAGAATCGTTGAGATGTTAGAACGAATTTCTTGGG
>DPKX01000261.1:0-5963 GCA_003542295.1 Candidatus Atribacter hydrocarboniphilus | reverse complement strand
CAAAAGAACGTCCTTCTGTGGATTGGGTCAAGCGGCTCCAAACCCATTACTCCGATGCTTGGATTATTTCCAAGAGGAATTTGAGTCCCACGTCATTGAAAAACAGTGTCCGCTTAATGTTTGTCCAATGGAAAGCCCAAAAAAAATAAAATCATTGAAGGTCTGATTAAGAGAAAGGAGAGAAGAGAATGGCAAAAGTCATACAAAATAGAAATGAAAAAGAATCTCCAGAAAAGCTGGTAACGATATTCATTGATGGAAGAGAATGTCATGTCCCGGAAAATTTGACCCTTTTAGAAGCTTGCCGAATGGAAGGATATCATATTCCAACCCTCTGTTACATGGATGGTCTTACGCCCTGGGGTGGATGCCGAATCTGTGTGGTTGAGGTAGAAGGCCAACCTAATTTGGTTGCTTCCTGCGTTACACCAATTCGGGAAGGGATGAAGGTTCTTACGGCTTCAAAAAAAGTACGAGAAGCCCGAAAAGCTAATCTTGAACTGATTTTATCGAACCATCCATTAGATTGCCAGCTCTGCGATAGAAACCAATCCTGTGAACTCCAAAGCCTTTGCTATGAGTTTGGCGTTCGAGAGATTCGCTTTCAGGGAGAAAGAAAAACTCATCCGATTGATACCAGCAGTCCGGCTGTAAAAAGAGATCTTGATCGATGCATCCTTTGTGGCCGATGTATTCGGACCTGCGCTGAAATTCAAAGCGTTTTTGCAATTGATTTTGCTGATCGAGGATTCAATTCCTATGTCAGTCCTTCTTTGGGGCTTCCTCTGGGTGAGAGTGTTTGTATCAATTGCGGTCAATGTGTTTTAGCTTGTCCTACCGGTGCTCTTTCGGAAGTAAGTCACGTTGAGATGGTTTGGGATGCCATTGACGACCCGGAAAAATATGTTATTCTACAAACTGCTCCAGCGGTTCGAGTCAGCATTGGTGAGCCATTTGGGATGCCCATTGGGAGTATATCTACCGGAAAAATGGTAGCTGGCTTACGCCGTTTAGGTTTTGATGTTGTATTTGACACCAATTTTGCTGCAGATTTAACTATTCTTGAGGAAGGAACAGAATTTATCAATCGAGTGAAAAAGGGTGGGAAATTACCCTTGATTACTTCCTGTAGTCCAGGTTGGATTAAGTTTATGGAACATTTTTACCCGGATCTTATGGAGAATGTATCAACCTGTAAATCTCCCCAACAAATGTTTGGTGCCATGGCAAAAACCTATTATGCCCAAAAAATGGGTATTGATCCTCAGAATATAGTGGTTGTATCCATCATGCCTTGCACTGCAAAAAAATATGAGTGCCAAAGGGATGAAATGAAAGCCAGTGGATACCAGGATGTCGATTATTCTCTTACTACCAGAGAAGCAGCTCGAATGCTCAAAGAAAAGGGTATTGATCTCAAGGATATGCCTGAAGAAGACTTTGATCCAGCCCTGGGTATTTCAACCGGTGCGGCAGCGGTATTTGGTGCTACCGGTGGAGTTATGGAAGCAGCTCTGCGAACGGTATATGAGGTTTTAACTGGAGAGACATTGCCTCGTATTGACTTCACCGATGTTCGCGGTATCGATGGGGTAAAAGAAGCAACCATTAAAGTTGGTGGGTTAGAAGTGAATGTTGCCGTTGCTCATGGATTGAGAAATGCACGGGAAATATTGGATTTAGTCAATCAGGGTAACTCGAAATACCATTTTATTGAAATTATGGCTTGTCCCGGAGGATGTATCGGTGGAGGAGGTCAACCTATCCCGACTAATTTGGAGATTCGTATGAAGAGAATTGAAGCGATTTATGAGGTTGATCGAAACCTTCCCATTCGGAAATCTCATGATAATCCAGCTATCAAGAAACTCTATGAAGAATTTCTTGGCGAACCGAACAGTGAAAAGTCACATCATCTATTACATACCCATTACACCTGTCGGGAAAAAATGTAATGAATTAGATTTTTTAGACAATTAAAAAATTTTTGTTTAAGTTAATCATTCCGTTCCCCTTAACTGTACAAAAGGGGAACGGAATGTGTACGTTCCTGCTTTAATCCTTCCCGATCTTTCTTGTATCGAAATTGAATCTCGAGTATAATAAATTTTTATGGATAAGGTTATTTTATCAATTGATCCTGGAACCGAAAAGTGTGGAATTGCGCTTTTAGATCAAAAAGGAGGGGTGATTCACCAGGCAATCCTGCCAGTTGATGAATTAGAACCCTCAATAGACAAAATATCCAAAACATATTCACCTTTGAAAGTCATCATTGGGAACAGTACTGGCCGCAAGAAGGTAGTACAATTAATGAAAAAAATGAAAATGGACTATGAGTTTATTGAAGAAAGACTCAGTACTTTGGAAGCTCGAAAACTTTATTTTAAAATGAATCCACCTCGAGGTCTTAAGAAGCTTTTGCCAAAAGGTTTTTTAGTTCCTTCGGTAGCTATTGATGATTGGTCGGCGGTAATAATCGGCCAGCGCTATCTTTTTCATAATAAATCGGACGGTGACGACCATGATGTTACCTCATGATATTGGTTCAATTTTAACCAATTTGGCCAGAAAGGCCATTGAACATTATTTAATTCACCGAACTTATCTTCCTATACCCAAGGACCTCCCTCGGGAATTACGTGACCAAAAAGCAGGAGTTTTTGTTTGTCTCAAAGTTCATGGAAAACTTCGAGGATGTATCGGTACTTTTCATCCCCAGCAAGATCATTTAATTTCAGAAATTATTCATAATGCCGTTAGTGCTGCTGTTGAGGATCCCCGCTTTTCTCCGGTTACCCTTAAAGATCTCCCCAGTATTCATATTACCGTTGATATTCTGACTCCTCCTGAATCAATTACCTCTCCTGATCAGCTTGATCCAAAGAAATATGGAGTTATTGTTCAAAGGGGCTGGCGAAGGGGCCTTTTGCTTCCTGATATTGAAGGAGTTGATTCTATTCAGGAACAAATCCGTATTGCTCGTTCCAAAGCTGGGATTAGAGACGATGAACCAGTTGAACTCTTTCGGTTTCGGGTTGAACGATATAGTGAATCAGAAAATAATGAGGAAGATCACCGATGATTGAAGCTCAATATTGGACAGCCGAGTCTGCTCAGAAAGTTAGATGTTTACTCTGTCCTCATCAGTGTCGAATTAATCCAGGAGGACGTGGACTTTGCCAAATACGAGAAAATAGATCCGGAGTCTTGTACGCCTTAACCTATAACCGGATTTCGGTTGTTCATATGGATCCGATTGAGAAGAAACCTTTATTCCATTTTTTTCCTGGAAAGGAAATTCTTTCAGTTGGAAGTGTGGGTTGCAATTTGAAATGCCAATTTTGTCAAAATTGGGAGATATCTCAAAGTGGTTTTGTTGATAATCTTACTCAGATCGACTCCCAAAAAATTATTTCACTTGCTCAATCTCAAGGATCGATAGGAATTGCCTATACCTACAATGAACCTTTTATCTGGTGGGAATTTATAAGAGAAACCAGTGAAAAAGCAAAAAAACTTCATTTGAAGAATGTCTTGGTAACTAACGGATACGTTAATTCACAACCACTCCTGGAACTCCTTCCCTTTATCGATGCGATGAACATTGATTTAAAGGCGATGGACGATGATTTTTATCGAAGATACTGTGGTGGTTCTTTGTCACCGGTTTTGGAGACCATTGAATTGAGTTATCGAAATAAAGTACATATTGAAATTACCAATCTTTTAGTAACTGGTCTTAATTATACTCCGGAACATATCCAGCGTTTGGTTGATTTTGTTGCTTCAGTGAGTCCCGAAATCCCCCTTCATTTCTCTCGGTATTTCCCAGCCCATCGGATGGAAACACCAGCAACTGATCCTAAGGTACTCCTTGATGCTTATCAAATTGCTCGAGAAAAATTGCACTATGTTTATTTAGGGAACTATTCCGGAACCGAAGGACAAAACTCCTATTGTTCACATTGTGGAAGTCCTATAATCACCCGCATGGGTTACCGGACTTCTATTGGTCATTTGGAGAAGGGTCATTGTCAGAATTGTGGAACTCCATTTCCTTTGATAGATGAATGAAACGACATCATTATTTATTGATTTTTCTTTTTGGCTTAGGAGCCATTTTTACAATATGGATGGTTATAAGGCCCAGTTCTTTGCAACATTTTATTTATGAAGGTTTTGATACTTGGATTGAAGTTGACCTTCCATCCCGACATCGGGGTTTTTCGAACAATATTGCAACGATTATCCAAGAAATGGATGAAAAATGGGATCGATTTGATCAAAAGAGTGAAATATGGAAAATAAACCAAAGCCAAGAGTTAATAGAGATTAGTAGCCAAACCTGCGACTTGATTTTACATGCTCAAGAGCTGCAAAATCGAACCGAAGGTTTTTTTCAAATTTTTCTTGGATCATTGATGGATGAATGGAGTTTTAATAGTAATCCTCGACTTCCTTCTTCCGAGCGGATTCAAGATCTAATTGAACAAATTGCTGAATCTACTATTATCATTAATAAAGAAAAAAGAAGTGCTCAAAGAACTGGACAAGGGAAGATAGATTTGGGAGGAATAGCAAAGGGGTACCTGGTAGATAAGATCATAATTGAGTTAGAGAAAAAACAAATATCACCAGCGTTGGTAAATGCGGGAGGCACAGTTTTTGCTTTGGGGAAAAAGTTCCGAGTAGGCATTATGCATCCCCGACAAGAATCATTGGTTGGAGTTATCGAGGTAAAAGATCAGGCGGTATCAACGTCGGGTGATTATTATCGTTTTTTTGAACAGGATGGTATTCGCTATTATCATATAATCAATCCCTATACCGGATACCCCGCGAGTTATTTTTCCAGTGTGACAGCGGTTTATCCGAACGCAGCAGATGCTGATGCTATCTCGACAGCGGTTATGGCAGGAGGACCTGAGCTCATCCCAATTGTGGAAAGACGGTTTCCTGGTGTGGCCATAATTGCTATACAAACCGATGAAAAGTTAGTTATGAATAATGCTGCCTTAAAAATATTTCAAAAGGATTCGACGGATAAAATTCATCCATGAATAAAAAGATATTGTTTATTCTCATCTTTGCAATTGTTTCTTTTCAACTGGTGGTTTTTTCCATTCAAAAACAGGAGTCATCAAATTGGTTAGGATTATTCCGGTGGATTGCTATTCCCTTTCATCGTGGATGGCTTGTCGTTCAGAATGGGTTAGACCAGGTGGTTTCAAATTTTACATCAAAAAGATTTTTACTGGAAGAAAATAAAAATCTTCAAAAAGAGGTTGGTCGACTTCAGAACGAACTAACTATTTTAACTGAACAAATCCGTGAGTTAGAAATGAAATTTACAGCTGGAACTATTGAAAAGCAAATACCTTTTGATGTCATTCCATCTTTAGTTATTGGTCGGGATCCTTATGATTGGTTTGGCAAGCTTATCATAGACAAAGGAACCAGCGATGAGATAATTCCTGATTTAACGGTTGTCACCTATCAAGGTTTGGTAGGAAGAGTAGAACAAACATATCCCAATTATTCCATTGTCCGTCTGATTTTAAGTCCTGAAATAGCAACTGGTGCAATCCTTCAAAAGAGTAGAGATTTAGGCGTAGTGGAAGGAGATGGAAGAGGGCTATGCGTTATGCGGTATGTTTATCGAGCTTCCCAGGTTGAAGTTGGAGATTTAGCAATAACATCCGGTTTGGGCACTAACACCCCCCGAGGCATTGTTATTGGCAAGGTGTTAGACATTCAAGAATCTGAAGGAAGCCTTTTTAAAGAAGTTATCATACAACCGGAATGTGATTTTTCTTTATTAGATCAGCTATTTATAATTCGGCCTCCTATTCACGGTGATAGTAATGACGTTCAGTAAATTGTTGCTCATTATTTTAGTTTTTTTTTCATTAAATTTTCTTAAAAATAATGTATTGGCTCAATATTGGCCAATATTGAGC
>DPKX01000135.1:4812-18164 GCA_003542295.1 Candidatus Atribacter hydrocarboniphilus | reverse complement strand
TTTCATAATTTCTTGCAACTCTTCGTTTTCAACAAATTTTCCTGCACCCTCCATAGCAGAAAGGAGAGATGCTTCAGTATAACGTGGTGGTGCTTTGGTTTCTTTTTCTTCAACCCAAACTTTTTCGGTGGTCACCATTGTTCCAACTTCAACTTCCGGGAGAAATTCCTCCTCTTCTGATCCGGCTTCTTTTCCGTATACTTTTCTCCATCCCGGTTCAACTAACACTTTCGATTTACTAATAAAATTCTCATTATTGACCTCAGTTTTAATTCGCCGCTGCGCCCAGATTGCCTCGGGATAAAAAACCGAAAGAAATCGCTTGCAAATCAGATCCATAATTTTTTGGTCATCTCGTCCCAGAGTGTCCCAATCAATTTTTTCTCCGGTCGGAATGATGGCATGATGGTCGGATACTCGGCTATTATCAAACACCCTTCTATCCTTTAACGCTTTTTTTGAGTCAAAAGGATCTTGAGTCAATTCTTCAAAGCCACATTTTCGAAGCATATTCCATCCTGTTGTCACCTGTTCGACCAAATCATTAGAAAGATATCGGGAATCGGTTCGTGGATAAGTAATCAGTTTGCGGGCTTCATAGAGTTTTTGAGCTGAATTAAGGGTTCTTTTGGCAGAAAAACCAAAAATTTTATTCGCATCCCGCTGCAATTCAGTAAGGTCATAAAGAAGGGGATGCTGTTCTTTGGTTTTTTTATTAGAAAACTCAATCACTTTGCCTTTTTTCCCTTGAACGTTTTGCTCAATTTGTAAGGCTTGTTGTTGATCGTAAACTCGATCTTCACCATCAATCCATTTTCCCATATAAGTCCCTTGGGGTGAAGAAAATTCAGCAAATATTTCCCAATAAGGTGTTGGTTTGAACTCTTGTATCTCTTTTTCTCGTTGGACCAAGATCGCTAAAGTTGGAGTCTGAACCCTACCAACCGACAACAAAATTTTAAAGCGAGCAGTAAATACCCGGGTTCCGTTTATTCCCACCAACCAATCGCTTTCCGATCGGCACTTGGCCGCTTCTGCTAATAGTTCCATTCTCTCTCCAGGAATAAGATTAGCAAACGATTGACGGATTGCAGCTGTAGTCATTGATGAAAGCCAAAGTCTTTTAAATGGCTTTTGGCTTTCGGTAAATTCATAAATATATCTAAATATAAGTTCTCCTTCTCGCCCGGCATCACATCCGTTTATAACTTCTTCAACGTCATCTGATTTAAGGAGATCTTTGATTATTTTTATTCTTTTCTCATTTTTCGCAATCGGCTTTAAAAAAAACTTATCAGGAAGAATAGGAAGAAGACTTAATCTCCATACCTTAAATCTTTTCTCGTAATCTTCTGGTTCGGCTAATGTAATAAGATGGCCTATGGCCCAGGTAATATAATATTTCTCGCTTTCCAAGTACTCTTTTCGATCGGTAAATTTTCCTAAAACTTTGGCTATATCTTTTGCGACACTTGGTTTTTCAGTAATGATCAGAGTTTTACCCATACCTTACCTCGATTCCTATATAAAAAAATGTATTTAACAATGATTCCCAATCCGCAATGTGGAAAAAACTTGACAGGTTTTTTAAAAACCAAAAATGAATTGCGAACGATTTAACATGGAAAAAGTTCTATAAAGGATATCATTCTTTATTATTTTTTATAGTTCGTCAAGCCAGATAAATAAGTTTTTAAAAACTTTATCCCCTCATTCTCATCTTATTCCACAATCGAATACTGGAAGTCCCTGTTGTTCTAAAAAATGGATTCTTTTTTTTATAAAAATCAAAATTCCATCTTCCAGCAAACTCTGGGTAGGTATTATATTGGACTGACGTATATCCGTCAAATAATCCACTGTTCAAAAAAAGCCTGGTAATAGGGTCTCCAAAAAAGATAGTACTAATCCTTATTCTATAAGGTTGATTCTACGATGATGTATTTTCCCTGACTCAAAAAGATCTCCACCATAACAATCATAGGCAACTAATAATGGGAAATCCCGAACCCAAAGTCGAATTAAAGCTTGAGCTCCTAAATCTTCATATCCTAACAAATCGGAACGAACAACAAAACTGGATAAATAGGCTGCTGCACCACCGCAAGTAATAAAATACACTGAACTATATTTTTCAAGAAGTTTTTTTATCTCAGAGCTTCGTTCACCCTTGCCAATAGTCGCCCTTAAACCCCTTTGAAGAAAATATTCCAAAAATTGGTCCATGCGGCTTGACGTTGTTGGCCCAACCGAACCAATAATTTTGCCTGGCGGTGCTGGACTTGGACCAGCATAGTAAAAAGTTGAATTCATTAAAAGAAAAGGGAGCTCTAATTCCGCTTTAATATCAGCAATCATTCGACGATGTGTGGCATCACGAGCGCAATACACTTCTCCATTCAATAACACCTTATCACCACTATGCAAGATTAAAATATCATCAATAGTCAAAGGAGTTTTTAAAATATATTCATTAATAGGTTTCATTCTGATCACCAAGATAACTTCTTTTGACGAAAAACATGACAGGAACAAACCATACCAACCGGAAGGCTGGCTATATGGGTTGGGTAACTCTCAATATGAACCTCTAAACAAGTCACCCTACCTCCTACCCCTTGAGGACCTATCCCCAGTTGGTTAATTTCATTTTTCCACTGTTCTTCCCATTGACGGTACTCTTTACAATGATTAGGGGTCCCTAAGGGACGCCCAAGGGCACGGGAAGCAAGATACAAAGCATAAGCAGCGTTTCCTCCGATTCCAACACCAATAATTAGTGGTGGACAGGCTCGACTGGCGTTTTTATCCAGCTCCTGCAAGATAAATTTTTTTATTTCATCAGGATCAATTCCTGGGGTCATCATTTTTAAGGCACTAATATTATCGCATCCACCACCTTTAACTAGAAGATTGACCTGAAGCTCGTCTCCATGAGTTTGTTGAATAAATACAATCCCAGGAGTATTATCCCCAGTATTCTTTCCGATTAAGGGGTCCGTTAAAACTGACTTTCGGAAATAGCTTTTTTGATAGGCTCGACGTATAGCTTCATCCAAAGCCTCTTGAAAGGTTCCCCCCGTCAACACAACTTCAATGCCCATTGATACTTCTGCCATAACCATACCAGTATCCTGGCAAAGAGGAAGGCACTCTTCTTGGGCAATTACATAGTTTTCTATTATTTCGGAAAACATTTCACGAGCGGAATCGCTTTTTTCCTGAGTTAGTGCTTCCATCATGCAATTTTGTAGTTTCTCTGAACTCTTTATATTCATCTCTATCAAAGCGCTTTCCAAAGGCGATATCAGATCTTCGTGCGAAATATATTTCATCATTGCTTCTCCTGAGGAAGAGGAATATAATCTAATTTTACTAAATCTTTCACCATATCCTGGGCTCTCTGGATAATTTTCTCAACTTCTTTCCGAAGTTCATTAAAATCTTTCTTTTTCTGTGCATGATTTTGTTCAACAGCAACCTGAGCAACTGCTAAAGCCTCTTCAATGAACAACTGCCACTCTTCCATACTGGGAATTATATAATCAGGATGGAGTCCTCTTTTCTGCGCAAATCGATAAATAGCCTTGGAAGCTGCTATACACATATCGTCATTAATGCATGTTGATTGAACCGAAAGAATACCTCGAAATAATCCCGGGAATCCCAATGAATTATTCACCTGATTTGGGAAATCCGACCGTCCAGTCGCAACAATTTTAGCTCCAGCTTCCTTCGCTTCCCAAGGCCATATTTCCGGATTAGGATTGGCACAAGCAAATACAATGGCATCTTTTTCCATGGTTTGAATCCATTCTGGTTTGATTACACCAGGACCCGGCGTCGACAAGGCTATAAGCAAATCTCGATTGGCAATTGCTTCAGCTTTTCCACCTTTTAAGTTATCGCCATTGGTCATTTGGCACAGTTCCCATTTCCAGGGATGATTTTCTTCTAAGTCCTTTCTTTCTCGATGAAGTGTCCCACTTCGATCGCAAAGGACAATGTTTTCGGCAAGAACTCCAGCTTTTATAAGTAAATGAGCAATTCGGATATTCGATGCACCTGCCCCTACCAATGCAACTCGAATTTTATCCAAGGGTTTTTGTACAACTTCAACTGCTCCCAATACCCCCGCAACCGTGACTAAGGCAGTTCCCTGTTGGTCATCATGCCAAACCGGTATTTTCATGCTTTTTTGTAAAGTCTCTAAAACAGTAAAACACTCCGGTTGCGATATATCTTCAAGATTAATCCCTCCAAAACTCGGTTCAAGGGATTGGACGATTTGTATTAATTCTTCGGTGTTTTGAGTCTTCAAGCAGAGCGGCCAAGAATCTACTCCTCCTAAATAACGAAATAAAAGTGATTTTCCTTCCATTACCGGCATTGCAGCTTCTGGACCAATATTTCCCAAGCCTAAAACTCTTGTTCCGTTCGAAATCACCGCCACAGTGTTCCATCGATTGGTATATTCATAGGAGAGCATAGGATCACGCACTATTGCTTTGCACACTTCGGCAACTCCTGGGGTATACCATATGGCAAAATCATGGTAGGACCTTACCGGGCATTTTAAATTCATTTCTATCTTTCCTTGGTAAAACTCATGAAGCTTCATCGCTTCTATTAACGGTTGATTCAATTCCCTTTCGGTTTTCTTTTGCATTAGAAGTCTCCTTAGGTAAAAAACTATTCTTTAAAGACGGTAATGAATAAAAACTCATCCTGAGCAGTGCTTTTCCGCATGAGAATCTCATCTGGTGACACTATAAGCACTAAGCATCACTAATTTTTTAACGGTTTTCCCAAAATTTTAAACAACTCTTTTGTAAATTTCATTGTCATAATAATAGGCAGTGGTCAAAACATTCGCAAGAGTTCTTCACCGCTAAATTCTATCATCAATTTAAATTGTTATATTCTAATATGAGTCTACCATTAATTGAAGTAGGTTTTCATCTCCTTTTAAATCTGGTAGTATTGAGAGAAATTTGAAAAAATTGGTAATAGGAGGAGATAGAGTATGCCAGAAGCAACTGAATACCATCAACAAGGATTTAATTGTTGTGAGTCAACATTATTGGGATTGTGCGATCATTTAGGAAAAACTTGCCATTTCTTCCCTCGGTTGGCAACCGGTTTTGGGGGTGGGTTAGGTCATACCGGTGATGTCTGTGGGGCTATAACCGGTTCAATTATGGCCTTGGGTTTAGAATTCGGGCGTGACCAGGGGAATGATAAAAAAACCCGGGACGATCTCTATTTATTAGTAGAACACTTCATAAATGATGTAAAAAAAGAATTAGGAGCCATAGATTGCATTGATTTAATTGGTGTTCCCATGAATACTGAAGAAGGATTAAATGAGTATCGAAAAAATAATATGCACTTAAAATGCCGAGAATTTATTAAAACCGTATCCCAAATAGCCAAAGAATATCTCGACCAAAATCGTCATTAACCAAACTATTCATGGAAAAATATCCAATATTCGTCTATTATCCGGCTAAAAATAAAAATAGTTTGAACGTCCTAATAGGAGCATTACAAAACCATCCCTTATGGAACCAGCTTCAGTTTTTTTTTGTTCAAAAGAGGTTGAACTGTTCTCTGCTCTCGCTCATCACCAATCTGGTTTAATATTGATATCAGTTATGACTCCTGATTGTGAACAAGTTCAGCCTCTTTTAATAAAGTGTAAATCCATTAATCCACAAGTTAAAATTTGTCTTGGAGGTCCTCACATATCGGCAGAACCAGAATCCTTCCAAAGTCTTGCTGATTGGATGGTTATAGGAGAAGCTGAAGACTTCATTCAAGAGATAATCTCATGTGCTATAAATGATTTTTCCGTTATGAACCCGGTGATCCTTAAATCAAATCAGCGGGTTCATCTTGATCTCTACTCTCCCTCCCCTATTAAACTGGGTAAATATGGCTTCATCGAGATTACCCGTGGATGTCCCTATGGATGTTATTTCTGCCAGACAAGCTCGTTATTTGGAACCGATGTTCGACATCGCAGTCTTGAAGCCATTTTTGAGTATTGCCGAGAAATGAAGAAAAAAAATTTGACTGATATCCGTTTCATCACGCCAAACGCTTTAGCTTATGATTCGGTTGATGGACGATCTTTAAACCTGAATTCTCTTTTTTCCCTCTTGGAAGGGATTAAAAAAATTATTGGTGAGACAGGTCGAATTTTTTTTGGATCTTTTCCCTCTGAAATCCGTCCCGAGTTTATCACTCTTGAGTCAATACAAATTTTAAAAAAATTTTCTGATAGTAAAACTCTGGTTTTTGGCGGACAAACTGGGAGTAATCGGTTATTAAAAACCCTTCATCGAGGTCATTCCCGAGAACAGGTTTTTTCAGCGGTGGATCTAGCCATTCAAAATGGCTTCCGGGTAGCCGTTGATTTTATTTTTGGCCTCCCTGGAGAAATAGAAGAAGATGAAAAAGAAACCGTTGAATCCATCCAGAAGCTTATAAAGCAAGGAGCAAAAATTCATGCTCATTCTTTCCTTCCTCTTCCTGGAACTCGTTTATCTAATGCTCAACCTACGAGCATGTCAGCATTTTTGAGGCATGTTTTGGGGAAGATAGCCCGATATGGTTTCCTCTTTGGACAGTGGCAAACCCAGGAAAAACTTGCTCAAATTATTAAAAGAGAGTATTAAATTGAAAAACCTTCTCCTCTCTGTGGCGGAATTTTTTTGTCCAGGAGGAGAACACTCTATTCAACTTCAACCATAGTATCTATTGGTTTTAAAGTATGACCCTTCCGGTTTATTTCGCGAATAGCCTTTTCCAGCTTCTGCCTGGAAACCATAACAAAACGACCACATTTAACACATTTCATCCCAATATCAGCACCAATTCGGGTCACCTTCCATTGTTGGCTCCCACAAGGATGGCTCTTTTTAAGAGTTAAAATATCCTCAACTTCAATTTTGATGATTCCCATTCTTCTTCTTGTTTATTCAGAAAAACTTTCCTGACAAATAATTCTTTCCATAGACCTTCTTGAAGTCGGCGGAACAGTCTTTACTGGGTAACCAAGAGGCGTAATCGCCACAACTCTTACATCATGAGGAATGTTACATATTTCCCGAATCTTATCTTCATCAAAATCTCCTATCCAGCAGGTACCCAGTCCTTTGTTCCAAGCCGATAATATTAAATAGGTCACAGCAATTGCCAAATCAACAGGCCAGCTTTCCATATATTTTCCAATATACCCACCTCTGCCTATTGCGCAAGCAACAACAATAACAGGAGCTTCCCCAACAAACTCTTGGCCGGCACACGCTTGAGCTATTAAACGTTTCTTTTTATCATTTCGAATCAAAATAAATTTCCATGGTTGGAGATTGTTAGCCGAAGGTGCCAATTGCACGGCTTCAAAGATCTCATTTAAATCTTGTTGGGGTATTTCATCAGAACGATATTTTCGAATACTTCTGCGGTTCTTTATAATTTCCATAAGGTCCATAAAATCAAACCTCCCTTATTGCTAATAATCTTGTTTCGACTAATTCAAAGTACTTAAACGAGGTATTTTTATTTCAGTATAAGGCTGCAAGTTATAAGGGCTATCAATGATTCCAGAATTCGCTTCAAGGATCTTCTCCCATTTTGTTCCATCACGATAATACCTACGGGCTATATTCCATAGGTTGTCCCAAGGAAGAATGACATAGGAAGTATATTTTTTTGACTCATCTAATTGAGCAGAAAGTTCTTGGATTTTTTTCTGGAGAAATTCAATTTGACTTAACTTATTTTCAACATCACTGGTTAAACTTTGTACTTCTTTTTCTACTCGCTCTTTTTCTTCCTCCAGTTTTTTAATATTTTCTGCTGATTGCTTTTCTTCCTTTAAGATAACCAATTCTTTATCTATTCGACTCAACTCTTCCTGCTTTGTCTTCAAATCTTCTTCAAGGTCAAACTTTTCACGACTTAATCTTTCAATTTCAACCTGCAAATCACCCTTTTCTTGGTTCATACTTTGTAGCGATTGTTGGGTTTCTTCAATATGTTTTTGCCCATCTAAGGCTTCAAATAACAAATCTACCCTTTCTTCGATTGCTAGTTTTTCCTGTTTTAAATCGTTAATAGCCTCCTTAAGCGTTTCAACTTCTGGAAGACTTATCCCATATTCCTGAACAATAGAATTAATTTTTCCTTCTACTGCTGAAATTTTCCCTTCAATGGCATCGACCCGAGCAAATATTTCTTTTTTATTTAGTTCTTGATTAAATTGTTCAAGAGTTCCAACCCGGTTTAAAACTTGATTCATTGAATTATTGAAAGTATCCAGAGAGGTTTTTAATTTTTCGTCATCAATTTTCTTGGATATATCATTCTGGATCTTCTGATATTCATCTTTCACTTCTGCAACAAACTGCTTTACATCAGCAATATTTTTTTCCAAAAGAGTATTCATTTCATCCCACTTATTTCCCCAGTCCTTAGTAGCCGACTCCAATGATTGAAGCTGTGCGTCAGTTTTAACCAATCGATTCTCTAATTCATCTTTTAAGTTCTGAAGGGATTGGATCTTTCCCTCAACAATGACCATAGCCTCATCGCCTGACGACTGTTGGCTTCGAATATTTTCTAAGTTTTCTTGTAGTAATGCAATATTTTTTTCATTCCCCTCAATTTCAGCAAGAAGCATGGCTTTTTCATTTTGAATTAAATCAATTTTTTGTTTTAACGATTCTTCATTTGCTACTAGCTCACTTATTTTTGATTTCATTTCTTCTAATGATTCAATAATATTTGGGAGAGTGATTCCAATCGCTTCAACTTGATCTTGGAGCTCCAGTAAAGTTTTTTCCTGACCAACAGAAATCTCATTTTTAACTTGGTCAAACTGTTCATTGATTTTTTCTGATAAACTGACCATTTGACTTTTGGTTGTTTCTAAGGATTGATTAAATCCATTGACTAAAATTTCTAATTGATCAGAACGAGATGCAATAGTCTTTTGGGTCTCCTCCATTTGATTTAGATTGGATTCCAAAACATTCGTTTTGGAATCCAAATTGTTTAACTGAGAATTAATCAATGAACTGAGGTTGGTCAGTTCTTCAACATAAGATTGCTGGGAGGTTTCTATTCCCTGGAGTGAGCTGGAAAAACTTTTAATTTGTTCACGAATCAATTGTACTTCACTTTCCACCGTCGTCTTCATGGTGTCCATCTTTTCTTCAATATCTTTCACTAAATTATCAAAATTAACTACCTTGGTTTCTAATTCCTGAACCCGAAGGAACTTATTATCCAGAGACGTAATATTCTGTACAAGTTGTGCAAACGATTCTTTCAACTGATCTATTTCAGCAATCCGGGTTTGGATAAAGTTCTGCTGGGTATTCAGTTCGTCTTGAATTGCGGTTAAAACCGTCTGGTTCTCATTTCTTAATTTCCCCAGTTCTTCTTTCCAATTATTTTGGAAAGATACAAGTTCTTGTTTTTGTTTTTCGACATTTTCTTGGAAAGAATCCAGTTTATCAATAAAAGCAAGCCTTTCGGATTCATTCTTTTGCCAGCTTGATTTAAATTCTATTTTTAAAGATTCTATCTGATCTTGTAAGTTGTTTTTCTGAGTTTCAATTATTTCTGCGGTGTCAACAAACCTTTGATCAACATTTAAAGAGAGAAGCTGGTCTTTTATGGCTGGAATCTCGGTACTCATGATTTCCAGTTGACTTAATTTTGTAGTAAGCTCAGAGATTTGAGTATCTTTCTTCCCGCTTAGGTATCTTAATTCAATAAATGCCTTTTCTAGGCCCTCAACCCGATTAACAGAATCACGAATAGACTGATTCAGCGTCTCTATCTGTGTGCCGAGAACCTCAAGGTTTTTTAGTTTTTGGCTCAGCTGTTCACCTTGATCACCGATTATTGCTAATCGGTCTCCTAAATCCTCAATACTTTTTTCATAAAAGGAAAAATCCGGTAAAGCAGAAATTTTTTCGGTGACTTCTGCAAGTGAAGTACCTTGGTTTTTTATGCTCTCTTCTAATCCCTTCATTTTTTCTGTCGTTCCAGTAAGTAATCCTTTCACTGGATATAAAATCGAAAACATCACTAAAGACAGAATAATCGCAATAATAGCCAATACAAGTGAAGGCCAATTTCTCAAAAAATCACCCCCCAACAAAATCTTATCTGTGACTTCTTACTAAATCACAAGTAGAATAATTTATTTTGGTAATAATAATATACTCTTCACTCTCTCGAAAACCTGATAATCGTCTACCGAAGAAGGATAGGAATATGTCCCCAATAAAAGGACTACCAAAAAAAGGAAAGATATGGTTATAACGAATACCCAATTCCGGTCGTAAACTCTTTTTTGACCGAGGTCAACATTTTGAATCCAAGTCGGTAATGCTTTTTTTCTTTTAAACATGCTCTGTCTTTCCAAAAAAATCAATAGCATTTTGGTTAGACATTTTCTTCGTCTGAACCCTCAACTATTTGAGCATAAACTGCTCGGGCAAAATCTTTTTTGGTTGAACGATCTACAAACTTCACCGCCTTAAGTAAATTGTACTCCTCCCCGGAAAGAGTACCATTTCTCAACAAGCGATCTAAATCTGGTATGATAAAATGTGACAAATAAAGAGATGCAACTAAAAACTCCCTTCCTTCTCTCGACCTGAGACGAGCTTCTAATTTTTCAACGACCGATACATCACCAGAACGATACATTTCAATCACATCTTCACCCGACAAACCAGGGATGCTCTTAAAAACTGTATGGATAACAATATCTCCCAGTGGTTCTCCCGATTGAACTTTTTCTTTTACATCCCACAACAAGGGAGAAAAATCAATGGTTTCTTCGCTTAAATTAACTTTTAAGTTTTTGGCGTCTAAACTAAATCCTTGTAATTTCTTCAATCCACGTTCAATAATTGCCTGTCGGGGTTCCTGTGGTTTTTTCTGGTCAACAAGGGGTATTTTTGGAATAACCTTCTCAGTTTCCGGTTCAACATACCGTTCCTCGGTTTCAAAATGTTTTATTTCTTGGTTTTCTAAACCCATTTTTGGTTCAGGAGGAACTATAAAATCTTTTTTTAACCTCACTTCTTCTTGGGATAACTCTTTTTCCCGAGGAATTCTTTGCCATTGACGTTTTTCCTCGATTTCTTTTAAATCATTTTCCACAGTCGGAGGAGTTGTCCTTGTCTTAATTGGAAAGTTAATCTTTTTTTCTGTAAAAAGCTGCTTTTTTATCTTTGGTTCCTCTTCAAAATCCTCATTCTCTTCTTTCCAAAGCTTTCTTTCCCGAGCACTTTCTCGCAGAATAAGAATAATACTGATTAATATAGCAACAATTAATATCGCTAAAATCAAACCAATTATATCTTGAATTCTTAACATACCCTGCATAGGCCCACCTCTAACCCTTTCGATCAAAATATATGTTTTTCCCTTGGGCAGAAAGAGGGATTCCCATTACAACATCATCTTGTGTATAACCCATTTTTCTTGCTAAAGCCCCCACTCTATACATAATTCGATTGTCAACGTTTAATAGTGAGGCAGTTTTTACCGCTGACCCAAGAGCAATACCCAAATCAAGTAAACGAAACATACACTGAGGCCCTTTAAACTCGTTTTTCTCAATCGGCTGCAATTCTTGACAGGAATCAAGCCCACAAGCTCCACAATTTAAATTCATAACAGCTGCGTCTTTAATCCCTATTAATACTAAAACGTCAGAAGCAATCACATTTTTCCCATCACGAATAAAACCTGAAATGTTTTTTTCTTCGCCGTACCGAATCATCCCTTCTCCAATTTTTTGGACATCATTTCCTTTTATCACGTGAACATGAACAAAATCACTTCCACCTGATTTAGGAGCCGTTCGGGCTGCAATTGCCATTAATTCACCAACTTGCTCTAATACTTCTCTCATTCTATCACCTCTCGGTTGAAACGCCTCTCACTTCCTTCTATCATAACTGAAAAACCTTTCCAGGTCTACCTCATTATCAACGATCCTTTTTAAAAGCAATTACCATGATGACTTGAGTAATTCAACCATATCTGATGGTTGGAAAGGTTTTGGATTTTCAGTGATATTTTTACCGATATTATTAACACTTAAAACCGATATTAATTCATCAATAGGAACATTAAATTCTTTAAATCTTTTCCGTAAATGGATTTGGTCAAGAAAATTTTCAAAAGCCATAGCTAATTCCTCTGTTGGGTCGTTCTTTCCAACTTCTTTTATGCCGACTTGGTTAATAATTTGAGAGTATTTTTTAGAAAATACTTCTCGATTAAAACGCATAACTTGGGGCATCAGAACTGCACAAGTTTCTCCATGGGAGATAGAAAACCTTGGTCCAATAAGATGAGAAAACCCATGAGCAGCCCCGGATGATGAATTTGCAAATCCCATAGCACTCAACATACTTCCTTTGGCCACATATTCACGGTTTAAGAGGCTTGCTCCATCTTGAACCGCCTTGGGGAGATATTTCCAAAGGAGTTCAATAGCTTCTAACACCAGTGCATCACTAACCGGATTAGAATGAGGACTCGTATAGGCTTCAATTGCCTGAATTAAAGCATCTACTCCAGTAGCAGCTGTGAGATAAGGACTCATTGATAAAGTAAAATTGGGATCAATGATAACTAACTGAGCAATAAAAAAAGGGCTACGAACGCTTTTTTTAATCCCGGTATCAATATTGGTTAAAACCGAATTACTGGTCATTTCCGAACCGGTTCCTGCTGTAGTTGGAAGCGCAATCCAAGGAACACCGGCTTTGATTATGGGTGATCCTTCAAAAAAAGGCCGTATGCTTTCTCCACTCCCTATCAATCCCGCAATAACTTTCCCACAATCAAGAACGCTTCCTCCACCCAGCGAAACAACCATATCACAATTAAAATCAGTTGCCAGTTTTAATCCTCTATCTACCGTGTCCAAAGAAGGTTCGGGTTCAACCTGGTCAAATATTGAATACATTAGCCCGTTCCGGTCAAGAGATTGGGTAATTTTTTCCAGAGCACCGGTTTCCTTAACCGATTTTCGGCCGACTACAATGACTATTCTTCTCCCCATATTTACTAAAATTTTACCAATATCGTTCCCTTGATTGGTTCCAAAAAATATTTCTCTTGGTAACCGAAAAACAAATGTATCTCCCATTATTACAACCTTTCCTTTTCTTTTTTATTGAATGCTAAACCATTAATAAGTTTTATTTTATTCTTATCCTTGCTTATTCTATCAACAAAAAAAACCGAATTCCTCTTATTCCTATCCTGAAAATACCGAAACATTTTTTAAGGTAATTCTTTTA
>DPKX01000135.1:0-4756 GCA_003542295.1 Candidatus Atribacter hydrocarboniphilus | reverse complement strand
GAAGTGACGTGGCAATCTCATGAGCTCAATCTTTTTTATTCCTCTCTTTTTAGTTAAAGGGAGTTTGAGAAGGATTCGTATTTTTTATCTAATTCTTTCAAATCCCCCTAACCCCTTTTTCTAAAGGGGGAAATTGGTTCCTGAGTATATATTTTCATTGTCATCTGATGCTGCTAGGCAGCATGACTGTCTATCCTGAAAATACACGGGCATGATCAATCAAGCCCCTACCAAAGAATATAAAATTGTAGGGGCACAATGCATCGTGCCCGATTAATGGAACGACATGCCATGGCATGTCGAATCTCTTGGTTTTCATCCTCAACTGGTGACAACAAGTAACATGAATATCTATCCTGTCAAGCTGACGATGCAGCTTTCATCTTGGCGCTTCTCCCTCTCAAATTCTCCTATGTTTCCTTTGGGGGAATTTAATAAGGAAACCTTTAAATATTATAATATCCCTAAATACCCTATTCTACGGAGTTTCAATATTCTGGTTATTAGGCTTCAACATAATGAAGATTTTTTAAAATATTAAATGATTGGACAGGTTAAAGTAGATTTTACTTCACGCATTTTTTGAATTTCTTTAAGAAGTCTTTCCCCAATTTCTCGGTTATCCTCGACTTCAACCAAAAGAATAAGGTCAAAAGGACCCATCACTCGGTCTATTCGAATGACCCATGGATATAAAGCTAACTCTTTTTTCACATTCTGTGCTTTCCCCACCTGAACTTGGAGAAGTAGGTACGCCTGAACTACCATATTTTTCTCCTCGATACTTGACAATCTATCTAAATAAATTTTTTTTAAATTAATAAAACTTTAAATAGAAGCTTTTATATAAAATAATAAAATTCGAATCAACAAAAAGGATTTTTGTCATTAATTTTTAATAACCAATTTCCCTTTATCTATTCATTAAAGATATCAACTTTTGATTTTTTTTATTATAGCATGTAACTCAATTTTTGAGATATTGATTTTAATGAGATTAAGATGGTCAATGAATATTTAAATTCACTGATTAAAAGTGCTACAATAACTCTTGTTTTAGATTTAGCCAACAGAAAAACATAAAAGCTGAATACCCGGGAAAGGATGATGAAGACATGAAAATAAATAGGATGGGAAAGCTTGATCTACGGGTTACTGAATTTTGTATTGGTGCTCTTCCCATGGGACCTCTCCAAGCAAATATTCCAATAGATCACGGAGCTCACTTAATTCGTAAAGCCTGGGATAATGGAGTTAACTTTTTTGATACTGCCGAAATTTATCAAACCCACCCATACCTTCGAGAAGCTCTGGTTGATTGTCCAGAAGCTATCATAGCCACTAAATCTACTGCATCGACCTATGAAGAAATGGAAAAAAGCATCAATAAAGCTCAACAGGAATTAGGCCGATCTATGATCAACATTTTTCATTTACATGCAGCTCGGTCTACACCTGCAGTTTTCGAAGAAAGAAAAGGTGCGCTGGAGTGCCTAAAAGATTATAAAAAGAAGGGAATTATCCAAGCAATTGGAATATCAACCCATGCCGTTGACGTTGTTGAAAAAGCAGCCGAAGAACCGGATATCGATGTTATCTTTCCGATCATCAATATCGATGGAATGGGTATCATCCGGGGAAATACTACAACAATGATTAAAGCTATTCAAAAAGCTTCCATGAGGGGAAAAGGAATTTATGCAATGAAAGTCCTTGCCGGTGGCCATTGTATCGATCGGATATTTGATGCCATCGAATTCGTACGCAACATCCGAGAAATTAGCTCAATTGCCATAGGTGTGGTCAGGGAAGTCGAATTAGATTTTCATCTCCTTCACTTTAATCAACAACCAATTCCTAAAGAATTATTAAATCAGTGCTTAGATCGAAAGCAGAAAAAACCGGTTATACTTAATAATTGTCGAAAATGCCGATTATGCTCGGAAACCTGTCCCTCCGGGGCAATTACCATGGGATCTGATCGACCTTCAATCAACATGGAAAAATGTTTAGCTTGTGGATATTGTTTGCCGGTTTGTCCTGAATTCAATATCCGTTTTGCCTAATTATTTCTTTATTTATTACTCTCGATGGCTTATTAATCCTGAATAGCTAACCATGCATTTAGGATAGACTTTGATGCTGCCTAGCAGCACCAGATGAAGATGAATACCCAAGATTCGACCTACCACGGCTGGTCGATCCAATAATCGGGCTCAATAAATTGCGCCCTTACAAATTTATATTTTTTGTAGGGGCTTGATTTATCAAGTCCGTGGATTTTTTCAGGCTAAAACGACTTTAGGCTTTTCAAAACCATTAAAGGTTGTCGCCGAGGCCCATGAATAGGCACCAATATTGGGAACGAACACCAAGTCATCCAACTGCATCTCGGGCATCAAAACTCCATCGGCAATAACATCAACTGAGTCGCAAGTTGGTCCTGCTAAGATACAGGGATATTTTTTCTCATCATCTTTCAACGTATAAAATTCAAAAACTGATTTATCAAAAGGAATAGCTGTAAATGTCCCATAATATCCATCGTCTAAATAATACCAGTTTTTACCCGAGCGTTTCGCTCGTCCAATTACTTTTGAAATCAACAACCCAGCACTTCCCACCAGACTTCTTCCCGGTTCGGCAACAAAAGTACAATCTCTGCCAAAATATTCCAATAACAAGGGAGTGAGTATTTTACCCATCGATTCAACACTCACTTCTATATTTTGAGTCTGGTAAACCTGTAGTGGGAAACCACCTCCGATATCAATAGTAGTAAGGTGTATCCCCTTGGCTGCTGCTTGTTCGAAAATTTTTACCACCAATTTAAGAGAAGCAATATAATTTTCCACATTCGTGCAGGGCGAACCCACATGAAAGCTGATACCAATTGGATTTAACCCAGCATCTTTCGCATTGAGCAACAAATCCAAGGCTTCATCGGGTTCAGCGCCAAACTTATAGGAAAGATTGATCCGGCTGCCAACTGACGGTGTCTTAATCCTTAAGATAACCGATGCCTCTTGAAAAACCCGGGCTATTTTGCCCACTTCATCAAAATTGTCGTAAGTTAAGCGGTTAACACCGTTTTCTTTGGCAAAACGAATACCTTTTTTTCTTTTAATCGTATTTGCTAATATCATGCGCTGTGAAGGAATACCGTGGCTTAAAACCAGTTGAATTTCTTGAAGGGATGCCACGTCAAATGAAGAGCCAATCTCCCCTAAAACCTGGATAATGTAGGGATGTGGATTTGCTTTCAAAGCATAATAAACTTCAACCCCTGGGAAGAAAGATCGAAAAGCCTGATAGTTATCTATTAGTCTCTCTCGAATTATAATAAAAAGTGGAGTGTCGAGCTGTTCAATTAAATTTTCAATTTTATCATAGCTTAAACCAAACACACCGGCTGAAAGGTTACTTTTTTCCAAAAATAATCAACTCCCGTTTTTTTTATGATATGGAAATTAATAAATATCAAAATTGGAGCAAAAAAGAACGATCATCCTTAGGAGGAAAAATTTGAATCAATACTCAAGAAGTACTTGCTCTGACAACTGTGAAGTATAAACTTTCATAACCGGATTTTCAATAGCTTATAACCATCGAGTCAACAAAATTTTTTAGACGAACGCTGCTGGCTCGATGGTTAATTAAAGTGTTCTTTAATGTCCAGCGCTATTACTGGCTTACCGGAATTTCTCCTTCTACCCCTTCGACAAACCACGAGAAAGATAAGATATCTTGATCGGACATTTTCTGTCCTTCAGCTACTTTCTCATTTCCATTTTGGTCTTTTATTGGACCCCAAAAAACATCCCAGGTTCCATTGATTATTTTTTCCTGTTCTTCTTGAACCAAGGCTCTCACTTCACCTGGTACATCTTGGCTAAAGGGTGTGAGTTTTACTATACCAGTTTCCATCCCCCACCAACTATTCTCGGGTTTCCAAGTTCCTTCTACAACCTTTTTTACAATATCAATATAGGTTGTTGACCAGTCCCAAACTGAGGAGGTAAGACATTTCGTCGGAGCATAGCTGGACATATCATTATTATAACCAATAACATATACCCCTGATTCTTCAGCAGTCTGAGGAGTTGATCCAGAATCGGCATGCATACCAATCACGTCAGCTCCTGCATCTATAAGTGCTTTCGTAGCTTCTTTTTCTTTTCCTGGATCAAACCAAGAATAAAGCCAAACAACCTTAACCTTCGCATCGGGATTCGCTTTACGAGCTCCTAAGGTAAAAGCATTAATCATGCGGATTACTTCAGGAATCGGATGAGCTGCCGGAAAACCGATGATATTGCTTTTTGTCATACTTCCCGCCACCAACCCCGATAGATATCTCGCTTGATACATCCTTCCAAAATAGAGACCGACATTGTCGGCCATTTTATATCCCGAACAATGCATGAATATAACATCCGGATATTTTTTGGCCACTTCAATGACTTGGTCCATATACCCAAATGAAGTAGCAAAAACCAACTTCGCTCCATTTCGAACAAATTGCTCCATAACTCGCACACAATCGGGCCCCTCAGGAACCGATTCAGCATACATGGTCGTTACCCCAGGGAAAGCTTTTTCAATAGCTTGACGTCCTTGATCGTGCATATAGCTCCATCCACCGTCACCAACTGGACCCACAAAGACAAAGCCAATCTTGAGGTCATCCGCAGGAATCGGATCAAAAGCCAGAGCAGCCGATCCCAAGGTGAAAAAAACCACCAAAACCAATAAC
>DPKX01000134.1 GCA_003542295.1 Candidatus Atribacter hydrocarboniphilus | reverse complement strand
TGGGTTTAATACCCAAATTATAGCATCATCGATTCGTCATCCGATGCATGTTGTTGAAGCGGCAAAAATTGGAGCTCATGTTGCTACCATACCTTATTCGGTTATAAAGAGCTTAATCAAGCATCCTCTTACCGATATTGGTATAAAGAATTTTCTTGCCGATTGGGAAAAGGTTCCAGAAAAACCTTTTTAAATAGACTTAGATGAAAACATTTATTAAAAATCGTCATTGCGAGGAGGCCAACCGATTTTTAGTTGGACGACGTNNCAATCTCATCTGCCCGCTCCGTCATTGCGAGGAACGAAGTGACGTGGCAATCTCATTTTTTTTCTTCATAAAACTTTAAAGGATGAGATCCTCACGCGAAAAAGCACCACTCAGGATGACGTTTGTAATTATTACTTTATTTTCAATAGGAGGTTGTGATGGTATATATTGCTGAAGATGTCGCTAGATTACCTCGCTCAGGAATTCGAGAGCTCATGGGTATGGCTCTGACCATTCCTGATGCGATACACTTGGAGATTGGAGAACCTCATTTTCCCACCCCAAGTTTTGTTTTAGATGGTTTAAAAGAGTTTTATTCCAAAGGGGATATTAAATATACACCCACTGTTGGTATCCATTCCTTAAGGGATAAGATAGCTAAAAAGTTGTTGAAAGATAAAAATTGGAGAGTTGAAGCTGATGATGTAGTTATTCTCCCGGGTTCACTTTTTGGAACTGTGGTTGCATTTAGAACCATTTTAGACCCAGGAGATGAAGCTTTGATTCCTGATCCAGGTTTTACCAATCATTTCTCACAAGTTGAACTGAGCGGAGGACGGATAAAAAGATATTTTCTTTTACCAGAGAATAATTACTTACCCGATTTTGAATCGATTCGTAAGTCCATATCGTCCAGAACGAAAATGATTTTAGTCAATACTCCTTCTAATCCATTAGGTGTAGTCTTTCCTGAAGAAATTATGAAGTCGATTTCCGATTTGGCCGAGGAATACAATCTGGTAGTTGTATCCGACGAAGCTTATGAAAAATATATCTATCAAGGCGAGCATTTTGGGATGTACCGTTATGTTCGACCGGAAAGATTAATCAGTATTTTTTCCTTTTCTAAAACCTACGCCTTAACTGGTTGGCGAGTGGGATATATGGTGGTTCCAAAGGATCTCCTGATTCATTTAATGAAAGTCTCCGAATATCTCATTGCCTGTACTTCCCACCTATCACAAAAGGCTGCTGAAATTGCTTTGGACATGCCCGAAGAAGAGATTCAAAAGATGGTTGATTCTTATCGGCAAAACTGTGAATTGTGCTGTTCAGGTTTGGAAGATGCTGGTTTTAAAGTGTATCGTCCCGGTGGTGGATACTATGTTTGGGTGGATATCAGAGAATTTGGGATGAAATCACTTGAATTTTGTAAAAAATTGCTCCAAAAAAGCCATGTCGCTGTTGCACCAGGTGACACTTTTGGGCAAAGTTCGGATGGATTTATTCGTATCTCAATCTGCAGGAAAAAAGGAGAAATTGAGGAGGGCATAAAAAGGATCATTGCTGCTCGGAGTGAGCTATGAATCCAAGATTGCCAATTATTGCTATTACCCTGGGGGATCCCAGTGGTATTGGACCAGAAATTATTATACAAACTTTACAAAAATGGAGTTTCCCTGCTATCCCTCTGGTTATTGGTGACCGAGAGGTATTAAACCAAACCGAGGAGGTCACTAAAACTTCAATCAATTGGCAAAAATTTTCAGAATCTATTTCAAATCCAGGACCTTACCTTCTTGATTGCAGCAATGTTGATTTATCTTCCTTTCGATGGGGAGAGATTTCTTCTCAGTCGGGGCAATGCAGCTTTGAATACATACAGACCGCTATCCAGTTAGCTTTAAAAGGAAAAGTCGACGCAGTGGTGACTGCACCCATCAGCAAAGAAGCACTGCATCTTGCTGCTGTTCCGTTTATCGGACATACTGAGATTTTTAAAGAATTAACTAAAAGTTCCGTTGCGCTGACCATGTTTCAACTTGATCAACTCCGAGTTTTTTTTCTTACTCGTCACCTCTCACTTTTAGAAGCGGTCAAGGAAGTAAAAAAAGAGAAAATATATAAGTTTTTACTCGAAATGGATCAATATTTAAATTCAATGGGGCTATTTTCAGCAAGAATTGCTGTTGCTGCTCTTAATCCTCACGGAGGAGAAAATGGTTTGTTGGGTCAAGAAGAAATCAAAGAAATAAACCCGGCTATCGAAGAATCACGAAAATTGGGAATTGATGTAAAGGGTATCTATCCTGCTGATTCGGTTTTTTGGTTTGCCCGACAGGGAAGATTTGATGCGGTGCTTTCTCTTTATCATGACCAGGGGCACATTGCTACTAAATGTATGGATTTTTATGGAACGGTAAGCGTTACTCTGGGTCTTCCTTTTATTCGAACTTCACCCGACCATGGCACCGCTTTTGATATTGCTGGACAGGGCAAAGCCAATCATCGTAGCATGGTTGAATCCTGTCGCTGGGCGGTTGAATATGCTTTTGCCTATCGAGATTTTATCAAAAGAACTTCGGGAGAAAAGGAAATTGGTTCGGATTAGGAACTCATGGGATCAATCTATCCTGAAAATACCAGAACATTTTTTAAGGTAATTCTTTTAGAGCAA
>DPKX01000178.1:3311-7794 GCA_003542295.1 Candidatus Atribacter hydrocarboniphilus | reverse complement strand
TAATTCTTTTAGAGCAACCAACCAGTATCTCATTCTGGCTTTCACCCTCATCCTCACCTTCTGGAGAAGGAACTCTGACTCATCATTGCGAGGAACGAAGTGACGTGGCAATCTCATGAATTCAATATTTTTTTCCTCTCCCTTTGGACAAAGGGAGATGGTTTGGGATTCGATTTTTTCCTAAATTCTTTCAGATCCTCACGAATTGTTTATCCTCAAGAATCATCGTTATAACTACTACTTCATCTTTCGGGAACCAAATTCCTTGTGACCCTGTATGATATAATTAAAAGTGTAATTTTTATAAGAAATCATGCTATTGGGTTTTTTTAATTATAGGTTTTTAAAAGTTAAAAAGAAAAGAGGAGGAGTTTCCATGATAAGAAAAAAAGCGGTTTTTATTGGTTTTTTGCTCATGGTTTTGGGGATAATGATGTTCTCTGCAGTATCAGTAGGCGCTCAGCCAAGAGTTACATTCCGTTTCAACCTAAACCCCAATGTATATATATCCATTCCCCGTTCTCCATCAGTAAACATCTCTGTCGATCGGGGTGAAGATGCAACTTATTTTATAGGGGATCCAATTACCGTTCGGTACGGAGCTTCAAATGCTGGCTATATCAACATATTTGACTATACCTCCGATGGAGGGGTTATTATTTTAGTCCGTGATCAAAGAATCAATGCTGGTAGCAATCTTGTGCTCAATAGTACAGTTTCCGGACCAGTTGGTGTCGAACGCTTAGTAATCCTCTTCACACCAAAACCAGTTGGAGATAAGCAGATTCAAAACTTTATCGAATCTCCCCACCAAAGTGGTCGTCAATTCCCTCAATCAGCGGTTAATCGAACACATTTTAATGTAGCCGCTCGTGCTCGATCCACCATTTTATCGCTCGAACCCTCCTCTTTTACTATAGAACCAGGTTCCAGCTATACGATGACTGCTCAGGTTACTGATCCCAACGGGAGGCCTTTAAGAGGAGCAAATCTTAATTGGTCAACAAATAATGGGCGTTTGTCATCGAATAATACAACTACCGATATGAATGGCAGGTCTTCAGTTGACTATTATGCACCAAACACCACTCAACCAAGCACAGCTGTAATTAATGTCCATTTTTCTGGAGGAGGAGGAGCATCTCCCAGCAGTGCCCAATCAACAGTAAATATTATTAGTCGAACTCGTCCTGCTGAAATCACAATAAATCCATCATCGTTTTCGGCAAAACCGGGAGACGAAGTTCGTCTTACTGCAACCTTACGGGACATCAATGGTAATCCAATACATGGAAGAACTCTATATTGGACGACCGATCTGGGAAGCTTTAATAAAACATCGGTCGCTACTGATTCATCGGGCCGAGCAACAGTCATCTATTATGCTCCAGAAGTTAGCGACATAACAACAGTTTCTGTTACCGCAGAATTTCGAGGAGCAACCGGTGTAGGAACAGCAATAACCACCATCTCAGGAATTATTGAACCAATGATCCCCTTCACGCCAACGAATACGCTTTATTATTTTGATTTTGGGAACGGAGCTGCAGAATATAATTTCTTAACCATGAGATATACTGGGAACTTGGTCAATGGTTTTTCACTAAGCGATACCTATTCACTTGAGATTCTCAGTGGAAATAATATTGATTTAACCTTCTCACCGGGATCAATCCCAGAAAAAGCAACTCTTTATATCTGGGCTCAAGGAGATTCTGGAGCAAGAGTCCGCGTGACTTTTAATAACAGAAATCCATTAAATATAAATGTAGATAGCGGTATTATCGAACCTGATAGTCCAAAAGTTGTTAATATTCCTATACAGAGCTTAGTTGAAGGCAATAATCGGTTAAGAATTGAGGGCGACTCAGCGAGAAGAAGAGCAATACATATTCAAAGGATCGTTATCGTCTTCTAAAATTATTCTTAATAAAATACTCCATACCGAAAGATAAACGGTATGGAGTATTTTATTTTTTAGAATAAACTCCCATGCCACTTTCGTAACACTAGACGAGAATTAAAATAATTGTATGCTAATCAATCTCCCCTTTTAGCAAAGAAGGATAAGGGGAGACATGAGTTTTTTAGAAAAGAATCGAAACCCGAACCAGCTTCCTTTATCCAAAGGGATAAAAAAATAAAAGATGAGATCCTCACGGCTTCAAAAATCGAAGCCTCAGGATGACGTATCATAAAAATTTTTTCTCCCTTAATGGGAGAAAGTGATGAGAGTGAATTTTTTCTATCCACCACTCATCACTCACTTCCTATTTTGTTTTCAGTAAAGGTAATCGCAAAAATTTTTTCTCTATAATAAAGGTGAAATATGACATATTTAAAAGGAACAATATTCGTTTCAAATAATGCTCCTTTCATTCAAAAAAATCCTTGGGACTATATCTCATCAATCACTTCCCAAATCGAAGGAGAAACCACTGTTCCGCTAAGCGATGCTGATATCAAGGTCCTTATGGCAGGAAGCTCTGACTTAGTTTGTCGAGGATTATCGAGTGATGAGGGCGAGTTTTATCTTCGAGTTCCATCAGGAATAAATTGTTTTATTGAGGTTTCCTTGAACCAAAAATTGATCCTGATGAAACACCTTCAGGTAAGTGAAAAAAGAGAAATGAAAGTTAGTTCTTTGGATATCGAAAGTACTGCAGAAGCAATATTGTTTAAAAAAAAGTACTTAATTACTCAAGACCAATCCTTATCACCAGCCCTTCTGGAAAAAATTTATCCTCAGATAGAGTATTGCTGGAAAAATGGGATAAGCCTTCACAAACTATATGGTACCCAACTTAATCAGGATCAAGCTCATATTCCTAAGTATGATCCCTTTCAGCTCATTACTTCTTTCAATACTGAAATAGATCAAGGGGGTGAAAACCTATTATGGAGCTGGGAAACTCGGGAACCCTGCCAGGTGAGGCTCTTTTATCGCTCTTTTCGATCTCGGCATTTTCAACAGGTTGAATTTCTCGAATATAAAAAAAGAGGCATTTATAGTCTATCTTCTCCTCAAGAATTTGAAGGATATGTATATTATCTGGAGGTTCAAACCCAAAAAGGTTTTTTAGCTCTCTCTCCACCCCATTGTTTTCGCATTCCCATCAAGCCTCGATTGGTTAGGCATCAATTTGTTGGCCGACAGGAAGGACCGGTTGTTGCAAACCGTTGTGTAACTCATGGAAAAAAAACCATTCAATTAGCCGATCAAAAAATTGACCTCCTGCTGAAAGGAGCTATGGAAAAGAGTTTTGAGTCTGAAATGAACTTGGAATTTGTTAAGAAAATAAAAATACCACGCTTTATCCTACGTGAAGGATTTCACGAATTGGAACTCAACATCTATTTTCCCCAAGATCATTCATTTCTCTGGGGACCGATTGAAACCCCGGAAGAACTTTTTATCGATTCTCATACCTGGGAAAAGATTAAAAAATTATGGGGAAAATTTCAGATCAGCACTCCTCCCAATAGTGTCGTTGAAATTGGTTATAGCAAACCCTTTTCTGAAATTATTTCCTATCGGAATCGAAGTCATTATCGGCTTTTCTCCAATATGGATCTGTCCGATACGATACTGATTCTCAGCTATCGATCTTTAGATACCCTTAATCTGGATTGTCTGCAGTTTTTCCTGGGGCAGTTAAATCTTCAGGGTGAAGGTCCATTTTCAGATTATCACCTTCAACTGAAGTTAGAAGGTCGTTTTTTTGAAGAAAAAAGTAATGACCTTATTATACAAAGTTCCAGGGATATTTATGGTCAGATTGACCTGGATACCGAAATGATCATCACGGCAAATTCTTACCCTCAACTAAATTCTTTTAATCCTTACTAATGGTTTTCCCCGGATAAGGACACCAATTAGCAACTGGACATTCCCAGCATTTTGGTTTCTTTGCTAGACAGATATNNTATATCGGCCTAAAAATCCTAAGAGGTGTGTTACCTGTATCCATTTCTCTCGAGGGAAAGTCTTAGCAAGATCCGACTCAATTTGATCCGGATTTGAAAATTTTGACAAACCCAGTCTTTGAGAAACTCTTGCTACATGAGTATCGACCGCTATTGCTGGGATACCAAATCCATTGGCTAAAACAATATTAGCAGTTTTTCTGCCTACACCATTGAGTTCAACAAGTTCTTCAACAGTTTTAGGAACTTCTCCTTGAAAATCCTTCAATAATTTCTTGCTCATAGCTCTAATATTACGTCCTTTTTGCCGATAGAAGCTAATAGTTTGAATCATTTTATCCATGTCCTCATCGTTTGCTTCGGCCATAGCAGCTGGATCTGGATACTTTTGGAATAAGGAAGGGCTAACCTGATTAACCCTTTCATCGGGAGCCTGAGAAGCTAAAATGGTTACGACTAATAATTCAAAAACATTCCTATAGTTGAGGAGCAATCGAGCATCTGGAAATTGTTTTTGAAGGATATTGATGATTTTCATCGCTGTTTCTTGTATCAT
>DPKX01000178.1:0-3265 GCA_003542295.1 Candidatus Atribacter hydrocarboniphilus | reverse complement strand
CTCCCATCAAGGGAGAAGGAACTCTAAATCGTCATTGCGAGGAACGAAGTGACGTGGCAATCTCATAAGTTCAATCTTTTATTCCTCTCCCTTTGGATAATGGGAGAAGCTCTCACCACTCAATATTGATGTCTGAATCTCATCATACTATTAAAACGACTTTATATAAATTAAAAATCGGTATCATGCCCTTTGTGATAAAATGAACCGAACTTTCTTAATAATGATATAATAAATTTAATTCGCTCCAAAGGAGGGAATACCCTTGAAAAAACATACTGTTCTTATCATACTCGTTGTTTTATTTTTGTTATTAGTTGGTCAAAGCCTAGATGCTCAGGAGCCAACTGTAACACCTGAAGAAAATACTCCTGAAAAAAAAGAAGTTCTTTTAGAAAGTGCTGATCGAATCACTTATGATTCAAAAGGAGAAACTTTCGTGGCTATTGGCCAAGTGATTGCCGTTCAAGGGAAAAATCGTATTCACTGTCAGGAATTGAACTTTAATTTAAAAAACAATACTGGGGTTTTTGAAGGTAATGTTTCTGTTACCCGTGATAAAACCGAGATCATTGCCACATCAATGGAAGGAGATTTTGATGAAGAACTCTACCTATTCACCGGTGATGTCATTTTAAATAAAGAGCGGGAGGAAGAAAACGGCACATCAACAATTATCTGGAAAGCACCAGCTTTAACTTTTAACGGAGAAACCGAAGAGGCCTGGAGCGAGAATGGTTCTGAAATTGCTTGGAAAGAAACCACTATAAAAACCGACAAAGCCGTCTATTTCCCTAAAGATGAGGAAAAAAATCAATTAGAACGAATTGAAATGGAAGGGGAAATATTTATAACTGAAAAAGAACGAGAACTTCAAGTTGGAAAAGCTGTCTATTATCTTGATTCTGAAACTTTAGAAGCAGAAAAAATCATTAAAGCTAAATTTATCATTGGGGATTAATCCCAGATGCGTCGTTTGGTCTTGGTTTTCTTCCTTTTAATTTGTCTTCCGTTTTCAGTTAATGCCGAAGAAAAGGCTATAGAACTGACTGGAGAACGCCTGACTTATCACGGTGATGGAGAAGAAATAATCGCCATCAACGGAAAATTGATCTATCAGGATACAATTTTGGAAGGGCAAAAAATTCACATCTTCCTTCAGAAAAATCAATTAGAAGCTTCTGGAGATGTTGTAGTCACTGAAAATAAAGAACAATTTCATGCCAGTCAAGCTAATTTCAATTGGGATACCGAAAGTTGGGAATTCTTCGATGCTTCATCAGAATTTACTGGAAGGTCAATCGTTGGGAAAGTTTTCTTTCGAGGAAAAAATCTCACCCGCGAACCAGATTTAACAACCGTTGATGAAGCATTCATGACCTCTTGTGACTTAGAAAAACCCCATTATCACATCGATGCTCAAAAAATTGAAATTATTCCGGATAAGAGAGTCATTCTTCATGGGATATCTTATTGGGATTTTGGATTTAAAATTTTTACCCTTCCGTACTATGTAATATTTCTCGACAGAAAGGAACAACTCCCATTTATCCCTATTATTGGACAATCCTCTTCATATGGTTTTTATGTCAATCTTTTTTTCAATTATTTCGTTAACTATGATTCCTATGGGACAGTTTATCTCGATTGGTACCAAAAAGATGGTTGGGGAATCGGAGTTCGTCACTACATTGAACGTCAGGACCCCTATGAAAAAGGCCAACTTTACCTCTACTATAGAGATCCAAGTGAATCCCAGAGCACATTGAAAGCCAATCTTCAATACCAAAAAAAACTTGACCAATACACCGATCTGACTTTCAACACCGATTATAATCTTCTCCTCGATGACCAAAAAGATACCATCTCCAGTCAGTTGGCCATACTTCACAAAAAAGGAAGGTCAACCACCCGGCTCAACCTTTCTTATAATTCAAATGCCAATAATGAAAATTCCAATTTGGCTTCATATCTCAATTACACCTATGATTTTGGAGATAAATTAGTAGGAAAATTGATATTGGATTATAAAAAGCTTTCTCAATGGGGAAATTATATTGACGAAGACCTTAAATACCAGGCTTCACTTCAAAAATCCTCAGGAAGCATGGTTTACGTTCTCCGTTATGATGGACATGCCGATCCAGAAGGTGATTTATTCACCGGTGATCCTGGCAGATATTTTTTTAAAATTCCTGAATTTGAAGTCGTTGGAAGTCGAACCCGAATTGGAAAATCTGATTTTTATTATAAAGCCAGTTTTCTTGGAGGCCATTATTTCGAAGAAGAAACTAATGTCCGCGATGAACGTTACCGGTTTCAACTTCAGTTAGATGGAACTAACCAATTTGGAGAAAATACCACCTTAAAACCTACGATAAGTTTCATTCAGGATTTCTATGGAAATGGCTTCGCTCGTTATATCTGGGAAGGAAACATTTCATTGACTCAATTGCTTTCTGACCAAGGAAAGATTTCTCTTAATTATAACCGAAGTGGTTATGACGGAGCGACACCATTTAAAACTGATTACACCACCAGAGAAACCAATTATGCTAGCCTGAGTGCCAGCTACAAAAGCAATTACTGGGAAATCGGAATTGAGTCTGGCTACGACTTTATGAATGAAGATTTTACCGATACCATATTTAGCTTGAAATATTATGAAAATGACGAGCATTCCATCGCCTTGAAGGGAAGCTATGATTTTGACACTGGAGATTGGTTGGGCTTGGCAGTTGACACAACTTGGAGAATCAATACAGATTGGAAGCTGTCAGTTGATGGAACCTGGAATCTTACCAACGGTAATCTCCAGGGTTTAGAAGTTGGGGTTACACGTGATCTTCATTGCCGAGAAATTACTTTTTTTTACGACAAACCCCGAGATACTTTCTGGCTCGAATATACCATAAAGGCTTTTCCTTCACAAAAAGTCACTTTGGGAGGATAAATAAAACCACAAAAATCACCCGCTTGCTGATTTTGTTTTTCGTAGGGGCGACCATTTATTGCTCGAGGTTAATGTAGCGACATGCCATAGCATGTCGAATCTTTGTTTTCATTTACATTTGCTGCTGCATAGCAGCATGAGGGTCTATCCTGAAAATACAGGAACAATTAATAAAGGTGTCATCCTGAGCCCTCGCTTTGTGAGGGCGTGAGGATCTCATCTTTTAGATTCTTTCTTCATAAATACTTTAAAGGATGAGATTCTCGCGTCGCAAAATACGCTCCTCAGAATCAGACTGTGTCATAATTATTC
>DPKX01000213.1 GCA_003542295.1 Candidatus Atribacter hydrocarboniphilus | reverse complement strand
TATTTTAGGAGTGGTTTCGGTAACCGATATAACTAGTGAATCTAATGCAAGTTCTTCTTCTACTGTAAGTACAGAAATAACTGAATCTGATATACACCAAGAGGGTGAAAAGTATGTAATTGTATATGACAATGAAGGAGTTCCTTATGTAGTCTTGTTACCCCTTCTTCACGAACAAACGGGTGGCGGATATGAAACAATTGTAACAACCGAACTCGCTTCTTCAGAATCCTATTTGGCAACTATTGCAGTGAACTTTGCTCGGGTTGTTGAATTTTCCTTTTCTCCGATTAATAATGTGGGAGCGGAAATTCAAGATTGTGAAGTTGTTTATACCGATAACAAAGGAATACCAATCGATAGCTTGCGAAAAAACTTGTCAGTTTATCTTTATCTTCCCCCATTTGGGAGTTCTGAGGAACCAGAAAAAGACGCCTCCCGAACCCTGAAGCTTGAAATCTTTGACCAATCGACTCAAGACTATTATATTAACCATGGTATTCCCTTTGGCCAGGCAATCATTACCTTCAACGGGATAGATGGAGCTGGTCATCCTATCGCTATAAAAAAAGCCATTTCAATCAATGCCGACATGATTGATGACAGCTTGCAGGATGAAATTGATCAACAGATCCAAGAAATCATTCAAAATCAAGGACAAAACCCAGGTTCATCCTGTTCCTCATGTTCTCTTCGATGAACATTGCGCTTATTGGTTTTATGGGATCAGGGAAGACAACCATTGGCAAAAGACTAGCTCTCCAATTAGGATGGACATTCCTTGATAGTGATGTGTTAATCCAGGAAAAGGAAAACTGTACAATAGCTGAGATTTTTGCAAAAAATGGCGAAGGGTATTTTCGGAAATGTGAAAAGTCAGTTTTAGCCGAGATGGCTAAGTTAGAGAGAGTTGTATTGGCAACCGGTGGAGGCCTCCCGGTAGGCGAAGATAATTGGGAGATCCTTCGCCAGCGTTTTTTTACTGTTTATTTAAAGGTCAATTTCGATGAACTTTTTTTGAGAATAACTGGAGACCCAACCCGCCCATTATTACAAAAATACCCTACCAGAAATCATCTCAAAGAACTGTATTTAAACCGTTTGTGTTGGTATGAAAGAGCTCATGTTATAATTGATACGACTCAAAAAAAGCTGGAAAGAATAATTGGAGAAATTATTGAACATGCGTGCCCTTTCTATACGAACCAAAACTAAGCGTTACCCGGTTATACTCCTTCCATCGCTTTTTACTTCTCCTGACTGGTTAGATCAAATCCAATTTCCATCCCGAAAGGTGGCCATAGTAACCAATTCTATTGTGGGATCACTCTATCTCCAAAAAATTAAAAACATTTTTAAAGAAAAGAATTTTATTATTTCAACAGTTACCATACCGGATGGTGAAGAATATAAGCAACTGAATACTGTTGAGAAGGTCTACCACGAGTTATTACGTCAGGGATTAGATAGGAAAGGTTTTTTAATTGCTTTGGGTGGCGGAGTGATTACCGATATCACCGGTTTTGTCGCCTCAACCTATCTACGTGGGATTCCCTATTTTCAAATTCCCACCAGTCTTTTAGCTCAGGTTGATAGTTCGGTTGGAGGAAAAACCGGAGTAAACGTCGAAGAAGGGAAAAATTTAATCGGTACCTTTTATCAGCCTGAAGGGGTTATAGTTGGACTTGATTTTTTACAATCTTTACCCGACCGCGAATTCCGAGAAGGATTGAGCGAAGTGATTAAAGCATCTTTGCTTAAGGGTGGAGAATTTTTTGAATTTTTTCGAAAGAACATTTCGATGATTCTTGGACAAGATCAAAAAACTCTTGAAGAGGTTATTTATCAATCGATTCAATTTAAGGGAGAAATCGTTCAAGAGGACGAAAAAGAAAGTGGATTAAGGAGTATCTTAAATTACGGCCATACTTTAGGGCATGCTTTTGAAAAAACTTTAGGGTATGGAGCCCTTCGTCATGGTGAAGCTGTTGCAGTTGGGATGATAGGAGCGGCTATGATCGCTGAGAAAATGGGCATGATGTCTGCTGATTTGGTAAATATTCATCAAAAGTTGCTGGTGAGATGTGGGTTGCCTACATCATTACCTTATTCAGTCAAAGCTCATACCTTTATTCAATCCTTGTTAAAAGATAAAAAAAATGTGAGTGGAAGCTTGAGGATGGTCCTATTAGAAGCCATCGGCAAACCAGTGTACTCGATTCCGGTGGAAATGGGACTGGTTCTTGACGTTTTGCCACAGTTAGTTGAGGTAGAACCATGAATCATAAATTGCTCTATATTTTTGGCCCCAATCTCAATCTTTTAGGTGAGCGAGAAACCAGCCTTTACGGTTCAATGAGTTACGATACTTTAATCAAGAAAATTGCCGAAGAAGCCAAAAAAAGAGGGGTACATACAGAATTTTTTCAGTCCAACCACGAAGGTGAGATCGTTGATAAAATACACCAGAAAAGAAAAGAAATTGATGGTATAATTATCAATCCGGGAGCGTTGACCCATTATAGTATAGCTGTTCGAGATGCTCTTAGCGCTGTAAAAATTCGATCAATTGAAGTACACATGTCTAACATCTATGCCAGAGAAGAATTTCGACACCATTCAGTAACGGCACCGGTTTGTTGGGGCCAGATTAGTGGTTTAGGTTGGATTGGTTATATTTTGGCCATGGATGCTTTGATTTTGAAAGGGAAAGAAGAAGAACCCATACGTCTTGCTTAACAAGAGGGACTATTAAACATGGAAACCAATCGAATAAAAAAACTCCAAGAGAATTTACAAAATAAGCGTGGTATTCCTTTTTTGTTGACTGATCTTTCCAATATCTTTTATCTGACCGGCTTTACCGGATCGAGTGGATTTTTAATGATATTTCCCGACCAAAATCCGGTGTTTCTCTGTGACGGTCGCTATACCACACAGGCCAAGAAGGAACTAAAAATTGCGGCTGATATCATTGAGTTTAATACCGATGTCTATAAAAAAATTGCCGAAACCCTCGTATCAAATGGTTTTCACACGGTTTATTTTGAGACGAGTCTCACTTATCAAAGCTATCTCAGCTTAAAAGAGAAAAATCTCGAGTTGATTCCGGCCTCAAACTGGTTAGAAGAAATGCGGATGATTAAAGCGCCAGGCGAGCTTGAATTAATAACAAAGGCGCTTCACCTTTCTGAAAAAGCCTGGGAAGCAGTGAGTCCAATGGTTCGCCCTGGAATCAAAGAGAAAGATTTTGCTCTGGAATTGGATTATCAAATGATCAAAGTGGGCGGAGATTCAATTGCTTTTCCAACTATAGCGGCAAGCGGAGAAAGGTCAGCTCTTCCCCATGCTCAACCAACCGACGAGAGATTGGAAGCGGGAAGCTGGTTGGTGGTAGATTGGGGAGTTCGTTATAAAAAGTATTGTGGTGACATTACCCGCACGGTTCCCATCGGTGGTGTTGAGGATCAATGGTTTAAAAAAGCTATCCAATTGGTTCAGGAAGCTCAACAATTAGCTCAAAGTTCTATTCGTGATGGAGTAAAAGCTGCTGATGTTGAACGGGCGGTTCGGGATTTTTTCCAACAACATAAAATTGAACAATATTTTACTCACAGTTTGGGTCATGGAGTAGGAATTCTTGTTCATGAATCACCCCGATTAAGTATTACCAGTGAAGTTATTCTTCGGGAAAACATGGTGGTAACGGTGGAACCAGGAGTTTATATCCCTGGGAAAGGTGGGATACGGCTGGAAAATATTGTTGTGGTTGAAAAAGAATCCTGTCGAGTTTTAAATAGGCTTCCAGTAATTTTGTAAAGATAAAGCAAAGTAGTGAATGAAATAGACAATGTAAGTCATTTTTTTCTGATTCATAGGAGGTTTTATAGTGGCCGATATTATATCCAATACTGATCTTCGAGTGGGGACTTGTATCGATGTTGATGGTACATTATATATTATTACCGCTTTTCAACCGGCTAAATTTGGAAAATGGAGTTGGGTAACCAAAACCAAACTTCGAGATATAAATAGCGGTTTTATCGTCGAAAAAGTTTTTAAACCGGGAGACAAAATCGTTAGAGCCATTCTCGAAGGAAGACAAGCGCAGTATATGTATAAAGATGATGGAGGTTTCCATTTTCTCGATCAAGAAACCTACGAAGATGTTCTACTACCAAATGATTTGCTTGGCGAAGTCAGTGATTTTCTGGTAGAAAATATGATGGTTGAAATACTGATGTACGGAGATAAGCATGTAAGTGTAAATCTTCCCTCCTATGTTGAATTAAAGGTGGTTGATACTCCTCCAGGAATCAAAGGCGATACAGCCTCGGGTGGTTCAAAGCCGGCAACCCTTGAAACCGGAATCGTTGTTCAAGTTCCTTTATTTGTGAATATTGGTGAGGTTATCAGAGTAGATACTCGTACTCGGGAATACTTAGAGAGAGCTTAGGAGGGCCGATATTGAAGTATGTTGATATTCATTTATCGGAAGGAAAAATTGAATATTCTCTTCGCGTTTTAGTGAAATTGATTGAGGATATCGTTCGTCAAGTCTCAGGTGTTGATTCTTTGGAAAAACAATCCGATGAGAGCATCAAGATCGAAACCAAAAAAGAATCTTTAAATATTTCTCTTTATCTCAATTTTACTTTAGAAAAGAGGGTACCAGAAGTAGCTTGGGATGTCCAAAAAAGCCTCAAAGATAACTTTGAGAAAAAAACCGGATTGAGGGTCGATCGAATTGATATTTTTGTCCAAGGGTTTTCGTCCGTTGGGCTAAATGAAAATTTTGAAAATTTATTTTCTGAATCGTCTAATTCGGGGTTGAAGGTCAATCATGCGCCGTAAAGTGAGAGAAACCGCTCTACAAATTTTATTTCAAATGGATCTCAGAAAAAAAACACTTTCTGAAATCTTATCGGTATTTAAAATACCCTCCAATTGGAAGGATGATGATCGGAGCTTTTTTCTTTCACTGGTGCGGGGAGTGGAGCAAAACTTACCTGAAATCGAACGCATCATTTCAGCCTATAGTTTGGATTGGCCTTTATATAGGATGCCAACTATTGACCGAAACCTGTTGAGGATAGCAGTTTTTGAAATGTTCTATCTTTCTGATATATCGGTTGGAGTTTCGATTAACGAAGCAGTAGAACTGGCTAAAAAATTTAGCACCACCGATTCAGGTAAATTCGTCAACGGAATTTTAGGGAAATTGGCTCGAAGTTCTCAGGCCGAATTTAAATCTTTGGGGGTTAATAAAAAAGAATAGTGGATATCATTCAGTATATCAACGAAAACGCCATCCTTTTGGATAATCATTTGGAACAAAGACTAATTTTTCCAGAAGCCCCGACTCGATTAATGGAAGCTCTTCGCTATGGAGTCATTGGAGGGGGGAAAAAGATCAGAGCATCTTTGTGCCTGGCAACCGGCGAAGCCTATGGTATCAAACGCGAAGATCTTCTTTCTTTGGCGGGTGGAATCGAAATGATACACTCTTTTTCCTTGGTCCACGATGATTTGCCAGAAATGGACAATGATGATTATCGTCGTGGGAAATATAGTTTGCATAAAGCATTTGGAGGAGCGATGGGAATCCTTGCCGGCGATGCTTTACTGGTCGAGGGATTTCGTTTTTTTCTTTCCGATAGTCAATTTTGTAAGATGGTTAATAATACCAAACTGATCAGAATTCTTAAGGTATTGTTGGATGCCCTCAGCGTAGAAGGAATGGTTGGTGGTCAAGTGCTTGATATTGATCTGGAAGGAACCGACGCTGATGAAGACCAGATAATGGATATTTATCGGATGAAAACCGCTCGATTTATTCAAGCGCCAATTCTTTGCGGAGCAATTGTTGGGGGTGCCAATAAGAAAGAACTCAATGATTTGGAGCGATTTGGACTGTTAACAGGCCAATGTTTTCAAATCAAAGATGATTTATTAGATGTAACTCAACCAAGTGGGGTATTAGGCAAAACAGCCGGAAAAGACATCGAACAGAAGAAAGCAACTCTGGTGGGGATTTATGGGATGAATGAAACTCAAAAAATCATGGAAAGCTTATTTCGAGAAGCTGAGGCGGTTTTAAAGCAGACCAGTCGTTCCTTTTCTTTATTAAGAGAAATAGCCCACTTTATTATAACCCGTCACCATTAAAACCTATTGGAATGATCTATCCACAGCTGAAATGATGGAAGAAAAAAGACAAAAAATCCGAATTGATGAATTATTAGTCAAGAGGGGTTTGGTTGAAAGCCGAGAAAAAGCCCAGCGGATGATTTTAGCGGGTGAGGTTAAAGTTGAAAAAGTGTCAGGAATTTTAAAGCCATCATCTCGAGTTTGGGATGATATTGAAATTATTCTTGAAAGTTTGCCTCAATTTGTTAGTCGAGGCGGCGAAAAGTTAGCCAAAGCCCTCTCTTATTTTCAAATCAATCCGGTTGGTAAAACTTTTTTAGATATTGGTTCTTCAACCGGAGGATTCACAGATTGTTTACTGCAGAAACAAGCCAAAAAAGTATTTGCCCTCGATGTTGGATATGGGTTGCTTCATGAAAAGCTTCGCAAAAATCCCCGGGTGGTTCCTTTAGAGAAAATAAATATTCGTTATTTTGTCCCCCAAGACCTTCCTGAATCTATCCAGGGTATTACTATTGATGTGTCTTTTATCTCGCTTCGACTTATTTTTCCGGTTATCAGTTCACTCCTTCCAGAACATGGAATCTGTATTGCTTTGATAAAACCCCAGTTTGAAGCGGGAAAAGACAAGGTGGAACGGGGTGGGTTGGTGAGGAAACAAGAAATCCACATCCAAGTTCTTGAGGATGTTTTTGAATCAGCTCGAGACAATCATCTCAACCTCCAAGGAGTTACTTTCTCCCCGATTCAAGGAAGAGAAGGGAATATTGAATATTTGGCCTGTTGGAAGAAGTGCTCTCATTTTTTTGATAAAACTGAATTTGGGGATATAATAAGGAAAGAAGTACAGGAGGCGCATCTTTATTTTCTTTCACCAAATAAGTCAACCAAAAAAAGAATAAAAAGTGAGATGGAATGAACAAAAATCCAATTCAGAGAGTTCATATATTTTCCAGAAAAGTGAATAATATGATTTCCCAAAAAGCACAAGAATTGCACGATTTTTTTAATCAGCATCTGGTATCCTGTGCCATAATCAATACCAATCAAATTCCTGATGAAAAACCCGATATGGTTTTTGTGTTAGGTGGTGATGGTACTTTTTTATCAGCAAGTCACAGGTATGCAGCAAAAGGAATTCCGATATTGGGTATTGATATGGGTGGATTGGGTTTTTTAACTGAAGTGAGTGTAGAGGCTTTATTCAATGCTGCAAAAGCAGTCTTAGAAGGAGATTACACCGTTGAAGACCGAATGATGGTGGATTGTTCCATTCATCATACCCAAAAGGGAACGGAACAGGATATTGCTTTAAATGACGTGGTAATCTACCGTGGACCCTTTGCGCAAATGATTCGTCTCAGTACCTTCATTGATGACGAATATCTGGCAACTTTTCCGGCCGATGGGTTAATCATCGGCACGCCTACCGGTTCAACTGCTTATTCCTTATCAGCAGGTGGTCCGGTTATTCATCCAACTTTAGATCTTTTCATCATTACCCCAATTTGTGCCCATACCCTTTATGCTCGATCAATTATCGTTCAACCGACCTCCTCGATTCGACTGATATTGGAATCAACCAAGGAAGGCACCATGGTTACTTTGGACGGACAGAGAGGTTTTGGCTTGGATAAAGGAGATTATATTGAGGTTCGAAAATCGAAACTGACCAATCATATGGTAAAACTTGTTCCCGAAAAACCCTTTTATTCTTTGCTGAGAGATAAATTATCCTGGGGGATGGATATTAGAAAACGGATTGATTAAAAATGCTCCGAGAACTGGTCATCAAAGACTTTGTGATAGTTGATTATCAACACCTTACCTTTCAAGATGGTCTGGTAGCGATTACCGGTGAAACAGGAACCGGTAAATCATTAATAATTGACGCTATAAGTCTCCTTAAAGGAGGACGGGCGGTTGAAGATATGATTCGTCGAGATCGAAAGTCAGCTCTCATTGAAGGGCTTTTTGACCTTTCTTCCAGTCCTGATTTAATTCAATGGCTGGAGGATAATGAATTAATCGGTGAAATTTCCGGGGAAGTGGTATTGTCACGGGAAATTCACCGAAATGGGAAAAATCGAGCTCGCATTAATGGGAGATCGGTTCCGGTTGGATGGCTAAAAGAAACAGCTGCAATGTTAATTGATATTTACGGTCAAAGAGAACATGAACGATTTTTGGCAAGTGAAAACCAGCTGAATATCTTGGATGATTTTTTGGATGAAACCGGGAAAAAAGAAAGAGAGTATTACCGGCAAAAATATGCTGAGTGGTTGCAAATCAAACATGAATTAGAACAGTTAATGGCCGGTGACCTTTCCCATTGGGCTGAGTTCAAGTTTGCTTTTCAAGAATTTGAAGAGATGGGTTTATCTCCTGAAAAGATAAATGAAATTGAAGGAGAGTTTCGTTTATTGGCTAATATGCAATCTTACTGTTCAGCGTTAGATACTTTCTTTATTTTAATGGAAGGGAACGAAAGTGGGGAAGGAATATCAACTCTCCTTTCCCGTTTAACCTTTGAGGTGGAAAAAATCCCCGCCGAAGGGAAGTTTTTGGCTTTAAATGGGATTGTAGGGAACCTTCGGAATATCGAAACTGAACTACAAGAAATAGCTTCAGAAATCGCTGCATTAAGAAGTCAATTAGACTATTCGACGGATAAAATTGAAAAATTGGAAAAATCAGTAGCTGAAATAGAACGCTTGAAAAGAAAATACCGCTGCCGGACAACCGGTGAACTCATTGATTACCGTAAAAGCATTGAAGAGAAACTGTTGGAAGCAGAGCGTCAAACTGAGAAAAAAAAGCAACTGGAAGAACAACTGAAAAACTGCCAGCAGGAATTGCTTGACAGTGGTGAAAAGCTTTCTCAGCATCGACAAAAAGCAGCAAAAATTATGAAAAACCGATTAGAAGAAGAATTAAAGCAACTGGCCTTTACTAAAGTCAAGTTTGAAGTCAGCTTTGATCCTATTCCAGTTGATCAGAAAAAATTTTTTGCTACCGGTTTGGATAACGTCGGTTTTATGATTTCATTAAATCCCGGACAACCTATTGGACCGGTTATGGAAGTCGTTTCGGGTGGGGAGTTGTCACGTTTAGTATTGGGAATAAAATCCATTGCTTTAGAAATGAAGAATCTGCCAGTTATGATTTTTGATGAAATTGACCAGGGAGTAGGAGGGAAAACCGCTTTTTGGATCGGTGAGAAGTTAAAAGTGATTGCTTCTGGTCGCCAGATAATTTGTGTCACCCATCTTCCCCAGATCGCCTGTTTCGCCGATCAACACTTGAGAGTCGACAAGTACACTGATGGTCAGGATACTTGGGCGGAGATAAGTGATTTACAAGATCGGGAAATGCAATTACAAGAATTAGCCCGAATGATGGGGGGAGAGAATTCGACAGTTCCAGCTCTCCAGTTTGCGGAAACTTTAATGGAGAGAGCTGGAAAGTAAGACTCGGTGCTTGAAACTGAGAAAATCTGCTGATATTGACAGGAGAGTAGATGGTATTGAATAAAGTATTGATTAATCAGGAATTTTGTAAGGGTTGTGGATATTGTATCCAAATCTGCCCGAAAAAAGTGCTGGTTTTATCGGAAAGTTTCAATTCGCACGGATACTACCCGGCAATGATCAACGAT
>DPKX01000221.1:13120-17267 GCA_003542295.1 Candidatus Atribacter hydrocarboniphilus | reverse complement strand
TCACGAGCCGCGTAATTTAATTGTTCATTACTTAATTCATTGCTCCAATCACTGTTTTGTAACTCCTTAGGAAGGTCAATATTTAATTCCTCACGAGCCAAGTCTGAAAGCTTAAAACCATGGCTTTTTTGGCCGGCTGACAAAATCTGCGCGGCTAACATGGTGTCAAAATAAGGGCCACAAACAATGAATCCAGATTTTATTAAAAACTTGAGATCAAACTTGGCATTGTGAAAAATTTTTAGAGTTGGTGAAGCAAGGATTTTATTCAAAGANNGAAATAATATCATGAGATGCTTTCCAAAGATCAATTAAGAATACCGGTTGATTAATGGATGCAATTTGGATCAACCGAACTCGGTTTTGAAAAGGATCAAGACCAGTAGTTTCGGTATCAATTGCAATGATTGAGTTTTCATTCAAAGATGATAAAAGTGGTTGAATATCATTAATTGTTTTTATTAAGCGATACTCGGTGTGCATCAAGACTAAATTTATCCTTTCTTCTTTTCGGTTTAATTTAGACCTATTGATATTGTATCTTTTTTTTGGTTTTTATGAAAATGAAAAATATTGATACACTCTACCCTATAGGAGTACGAAGTAAAAATAAAATACTAATATACTTTTTTAAATAATCGAAGACATTTCTATCTAGCTTTATCCAAAGGAGAGGAAAAAATGAAAAAATCAAAAGATGAGATTCTCACGCCTCAAATACTGAGGGGGAGAAGGTGAGGATGAGGGTGAANNTGAGATCCTGGTTAATTGCTCTAAAAGAATTACCTTAAAAAAACGTTCCGGTATTTACAGGATAGATAATACAGTTCCATAATATGATATATAATTCATTGAATACTTTTTGATTATTAAAGGAGCTAATACCCAATTGGAATCTAAAATTAAAGTAGGAATATTATTTGGTGGTCAGTCGGTTGAGCATGAAATATCAATATTATCGGCGCGGAGCATTTATAAAGCTATTGACAAGGGAAAATATGATGTTGTACTGATTGGTATTGACAAACAAGGAGGATGGCACTTTAGTGATGAACAAATCTTTCTTGAATATAATGCTACCCGTCGGTTGGAATCTCTTACCAATAAGAGTGATCAACAACTAGCGTTAATACCAGGCCGAAAGATCGATTTTTTATACCAGCTATCAACCCAGGAAAAACCAAAACCTGTTGATGTTGTGTTTCCGGTTTTACATGGTACCAACGGAGAGGATGGTTCAATTCAAGGCTTTTTAAAGTTATCCGGGGTTCCCTTTGTTGGAGCTGGAATACTTGGATCAGCCATTGGTATGGATAAAGAGGTAACAAAACGCCTACTTCGTGATGCTGGTATTCCTATCCCTCATTATCAAGTTTTTCGTCAGATTGATAGCAATAGAATTGACTCGCTTAAAATCCAGGCTGAGTTCGGTCTTCCTCTTTTTATTAAACCAGCTAATCTGGGATCTTCAGTGGGGATTAGTAAAGTAAAAACCATTGATGAAATTAAACCAGCCATCGATAAAGCCTTTCTATATGATCATAAAATATTAATAGAAGAATGTATACTTGGTAGAGAAATCGAATGTTCAGTACTGGGAAACGAACATCCGGAAACATCCCTTCCAGGTGAAATCAAGCCCAACCATGAATTTTATTCCTACGAAGCAAAATATCTGGATGAGAATGGTGCAATTCTTGATATTCCAGCCAAGCTACCTGATAATTTAATTAAAGAAGTTCAAGAAACGGCGTTAAAAGTCTTCCAGGTATTAGAAATTGAAGGAATGGCACGAGTTGACTTTTTTTTACAAGAAGATGGTAGACTCTTGGTAAATGAGGTAAACACCATTCCAGGGTTTACCAGGATCAGTATGTATCCCAAGCTTTGGGAAGCAAGTGGTTTATCTTATAAAGACTTAATAACTCGTCTCATAGAGTTAGCTATTGAGCGGGCAGAACGGGATCAAAAATTAAAAACCACCTATGAAGAATATTAAAATTCACTCGTCATGATTTTTGAGCTGGAATTAAAATAGAGAAGGTAACACCCTTTTCCTGATTAGCAACGGATATGGTACCGCCATGGAGCTTAATGATTCTTGCAGTTATAGATAGACCGAGCCCAAACTCACCTTTCATGCCAGGATGGAATTTCTCAAAAAGTGTTTTCATGGTTTTTTCTTCAATAGGAGGTCCATCATTTCCAATCTGGATGAGAATTTGGGAGTTGAGTTGAGCCTTGAGTGAAATTGATATGGTATTATGAGCATATCGGACTTGATTATCCAATAAATTTTCCAAGGCTACAGTCCATTGTTCATAATCACCGGAATAGCTTATATCCTCAAGATCAGTAATCCACTTGATATCTTTTCTTCTTATTTGGAAACGGTTCATGACATCTATGATGAGTTCATCAAGTCGATACTGATCTTGAGATTGATTGATTGTGTTAAGGACGTCAAGTTTGGTTAAATATAAAAGATCCCGATTTCTTTTTTCCAAACGCTCAGCTTCTTGGTCGATTACTAAAACTGAAGCCTCCAGATTTCCTTTAGGAAAGATTCCATCAAGAATTGACTGAGCGTAGCTCCTTATGACCATTACCGGAGTTTTGAGGGCGTGGGAAATATTTTGCAAAGAATTTTGTTGAATCTCATTTTGTCTCATTAAACGATTTCTTAAAACATCAATTGACTTCGCCAAACGACCAATTTCATCCTCTCGCTGAATGACTACTGGCTCTTCCCAATTTTGTTTGGCTATTTGACTGACATGTTTTTCCAAAATTACTAAAGGTTTAGTGAGATATTGTGCTAATATAATGGCAGGAATCCAGCTTAGAATAAATACCATTCCCATCACCAAAGAAAGCTGACGGAACAGGGTACGGACCAAGCTTTGGCGATAACTATCCCACATATAGGAGAGTAAATAAAAATTACCCGTTGGTGAGGAAATTCGGCGTATAACGTAAAACATGCGGTTCCCTCTTATAACTTCCTGATATCGTTGTAAATCCATTTCTTGTGATTGAGCTTGTTTTATAAAATTTTCTAAAACCGATCTTGGTAGTGGATTGGGCGGGAATATTTGTTTATCGTTGTTAAATAAAAGGTGTCGTACTGTTCGAATGTTTTGATCTGCTTCATCATTTACAATAGGTGGTACATTTCTGGGAAATTGCCAAATTTCTCCCGATTGAAAAATATCCTGGCCATTCTCAATATTGGCATAAATTTCATTGGTAAAAAAACGATCCAAAGAAAAAGGAATAATTAAAAGTAAAGCTACTGTTACAACAATGATTAAAAGAGCAAAAATCAACCAAATTTGAATGGCAAGTGGCAAGTTTTTCATTATCATGATGATACCAATCGATAACCGAATCCATATATTGTTTCAATTCGGATTTCAGGGATTTTTTTGCGAAGGCGTCGAAGTAAGTCATCAACGACTCGATCGGTTCCGTAATAATCAATCCCCCAAACCTGCTCAATGATTTGCTCACGAGTAAAAGCCTTACCAGGATTTTCCGCAAAAATGCACAAGAGATCAAATTCCTTCGAGGTCAACTCGACGAGTTGTTTGTCTTTATGAATGCTTCTCGTATCAGTATTAATGGTATAAGGAGGAAGATGAATATAATTTTCAGATATTGCATTGAGGCTTTTTTCATAAGTTCTTTCTAAAATTTTTCGGCATCGAATCACCAATTCCCGAGGAAGAAAAGGTTTGGGAAGGTAATCATCGCTCCCCATTTCTAATCCAACTATTCGGTCAAGATCGGCATCGCGAGCAGAAATGAAAATAACCGGTATATCCGGGGAAAAAGCTTTGATTTCTCGAATAATTTGATAGCCGTCGATATCAGGTAACATAATATCTAGTATCCATAAATGAGGTTTTATGGTAATATTTTTATGAGCTTCACTTCCGGTAAGAAATGAATAGACTTCCCATCCCTCTTTTTTAAGGTAAGAAGTTAAAAGCTGGTTCAGATTTTCTTCATCTTCAACTAAATAAATAATATACTTCATCTTAACATCCTTTTATTTTTTAGCATTGAAACCTCAAGGCTCGAATCCTTAATTCTTGCTGATTAAATATTGTTATTCATTATTCTGTTGGTTGTTCCTGAGAAG
>DPKX01000221.1:0-13098 GCA_003542295.1 Candidatus Atribacter hydrocarboniphilus | reverse complement strand
GACATTCCTAAAGAATTATAAAATTTCGACATGGCCACATTGTAATCAAAAACCGCTTGTAAATAGGCATTTTCTGCTTCATAGGCATCATTTCGAGCATCGATGAGTTCGATGCTGGTAATGGCTCCGGCATCGAAACGAGCTTCAGCAATTTTAAGATATTCGTTAGCTTTGTTTAAATTCTTTTCTTGCAAAGGAACATTTCGTTCGGTATTTTTTAACGATTCGTAATTTTGCTGTAATTCGATAAGTATGTTATTTTGAATGTTTTCAAGGCTAACTTTCGAAATTTCTAAATCAACTTGTGATTTTTTTTGGTTAAGAAGAGGAGTATAGTCATTGGTATTAACTTGGACTTCTTTGGTTTTCAAAGCAACTTCGTCTTCAGCTTTTTTTATCTCTAAACGGTGGGTTAGGGCATAGTCTGTACTTTGTTTCAAATCAACAACTGAAGGGTTAAATGCCAACTCAGTGGTTAATTCAACCAGAATGTTTAAATCTCGTCCTAAAAGCTGGTTAAAATTCATTTTGGCTATCTGTAAATTACTTTCTGCATTCAAGCGATCGGATTGAGCTTTTGACAATTCGTATTCTGCTGAGATGACATCAATTTGGGCAACCATTCCTAATGAATATTTAGCTTTTACATTTTCCAATTGTTTTTGAGAACGGTTAATGTTTTCTTGAGATAAGGCAACTAACCTTTGAAGTTTGAGGATATTATAATAAGCTTCTTCTACGACTTGTACCTGGTTGGAACGAGTGATTTCATAATTACGCTGAGCAACCAAAAGTGCGGTTTGGTTGGAAAGCTCGCTTAAAATAGATGGATTTAGAAGTAAATCTGCTTTGGTCTGTTGATAGGTCAATTCACTCTTTTTCAGCTCAAATAGAGCTTTTTTCATATCATTTCCATTCTCTAAGGCAATTCTAACTGCTTCTGTAAGAGTAAGAGGAGTTTTTTTCGTTTCATCGGCAAAGGTTATTAAAGTCATAAACAAAATGAAAGACATGATTACCATTCCATACATGAAAGGGTGACATGGTTTCTTCTTATTTTTTAAGGACATTTTCCTAACCTCAAGTTTTATTCTTTTTAATTCTTTTGTAGGGGCTTGATTTATCATGCCCGCATATAGATTTTCAGGATAGGCTGAGATTTTCTTCCCTATGATAAAATTTGAATCAGTATATTTTCGAGGAGTGGTTTATGGCGCGCTATATTATGTTTCAAGGAACTGGATCTGGTGTTGGGAAAAGCCTTATTACAGCAGGTTTTTGCCGAATATTTGCGCGAAAAGGCATAAGAGTTGCTCCGTTTAAAGCACAAAATATGTCTTTAAACTCAGGGGTGACACCATTCGGTGAGGAAATAGGCAGAGCACAGATGCTGCAAGCTCGAGCAGCTCTGATTGATCCTGATTCCCGAATGAACCCAATTTTACTAAAACCCCAGGGAGACTGCATGAGCCAGGTGATTGTTCGCGGAAAAATCTGGGAGACTCATGAAGCTTATGAGTATTATCAGTATAAAAAATTTCTCTGGGAGAAGGTCGTCGAAAGCTTGGATTCACTTGCTGAGGAATATGACCTCATCTGCATTGAAGGGGCTGGTAGTCCAGCAGAGATAAATTTACGAGAACAGGATCTGGTCAATATGTCGGTAGCTCGATATGCGCATATACCAGTATTTCTCATTGGTGATATTGAAAAAGGCGGGGTATTTGCACAACTTTATGGAACCTGGGCACTTATGATTCAAGAGGAAAGAGAATTGCTGAGGGGTTTCATTATCAATAAATTCAGAGGAAATTATGCAATTTTAGAACCAGGATTAAAAGAAATTGAAAAATTAACTCAAATTCCAGTCGTGGGTGTTGTTCCTTATTCTCGCTTTCAGCTGGATGATGAAGATAGTATGACGGAAAAAATTGAAAACTCATATAAGTCACCCAAAACCGTCGACATTCAAGTTGGTATTATTCGCCTACCCCATATTTCAAATTTCACCGATTTTGACCCATTAACGAATGAGCCTGATGTGGAAACTCAATACATTTTTCCTGATGAAAATCTTAGTAAGTTTGACGTGATAATGCTTCCCGGAAGTAAAAATACTATTCGAGACCTTCAATGGCTGAAGAAATTTAATTTTCAAGAACGTTTGGAAAGCTATATCAACAATGGTGGGGTGGTGTTAGGAGTCTGTGGTGGTTATCAAATGCTGGGAGAATCTATAATAGATATCGATGGAAATGAAGACTACCAAGGTGATATGGATGGATTGAGAATCATTCCGATGAAAACCTTTTTTGAGAAAGAAAAGACCCTCAAAACTAGACAAGGATGTTTGGCAAAAGCTGAACAAATTTCAGTGAAAGGGTATGAAATTCATCAGGGGAAAGGCTCTTTCCTACAAGCCTATGAACCACTTTTTAATCTCAATTTGGGGAACAGCATCGAACCTGAAGGTATAGTAATCTATAATCAGATATTCGGAACCTACCTTCATGGATTGTTTGATGATGGATCATTTAGAAGATATTTTGTCAATTTGCTTCGCAAAAGAAAAGGGTTAGCAGCCATATCATCGATTTCCCAATCCTGGCAGGAAGTCGTAGAAAAAGAGCTTGACCGTTTGGCAGGCTTTCTTGAAACCTACCTCGATATTGAAAGAATAGAAAGCTTGATAGAGAATTTTTAAATACAACAGGAGGATCTTTATGCTACTCCGAAGACTGGAAGACTGTGATGAATTCATAGCTGGTGATTTAACTAGACTTCGTGAAATACTCCATCCGGATAAATTAGGAATTGAAATCCATTACAGTCTTGCCCATGCTACTCTTCCATCCGGGCGCGCATCTCAGCCTCATTATCTCTATTCATCTGAGGTATATTATATTTTATCTGGCAAAGGGATTGTGCACATAAATAGTCAAATCGAGCAGGTGGAGGAAGGCTCGACCATCTACATTCCGCCTAAATCCATACAGTTCATTGAAAACACTGGGAGCCAAGATCTGGTATTTCTTTGTATTGTTGATCCAGCCTGGAAAAAAGAAGATGAAATTGTTCTTTGATTATGAGAGATAAGTTCGAGTTAAGATTTATACTCTAACATACGCTGAATGCTTCGTTCGGCTCGCTGGCGAATTGTCTCGGGTAAGTTAATCTCTCCGTAACCAAAACGGAGAGAATAGAGAACCTTTTCCAAGGTTATTTTTTTCATATCGGAACAGATGGCTCGTGCTGAAGCGGGATAAAAATTTTTCTCAGGATTTTCTTTACGAAGACGATAGAGAATGCCAACCTCGGTTCCAATGATAAATTCGCTATTTTTGGATTGACCAATAAATCGGGACATTCCTTCGGTTGATTGAACCTCATCAGCTAAATCAATCACTTCAGGAAGACATTCAGGGTGAACAACAACTAACGCATCGGGATGGAGTTTTTTTTGAAAATGGATATGTTCAGGAAGAATATGAGCATGAATTGGACAATCTCCGTCCCAGAGAATAAATTGACGCCCAGTTTTTCTCGAAACATAATTAGCTAAGTTTTTATCAGGAATAAAAATAATTTCTTTAATTTCTTTTAATCCATCGGTAACAATCTTTAGGGCGTTGGCCGATGTACAGCAAATGTCACATTCAGCCTTAACATCTGCAGTAGTATTCACATAGGCAAGTACCGTAGCTTTGGGATGTTCTGATTTAAGCTTTTTAACTTCTTGTACGGTAATGGTGTCTGCCATAGGACAACCAGCATTTTTCTCAGGAAGGAGCACAACTTTATTCGGAGAGAGAATTTTGGCGGTTTCTGCCATAAAACGAACACCACAAAAAACGATTATATCGGCATTAGTTCGGCTGGCTTCAATGCTCAAACCCAAAGAATCCCCTAAAAAATCCGCTATATCCTGTATGTCAGGGGGTTGATAGTTATGAACTAAAATAATCGCATTTTTCATTTTTTTTAATTCTTTAATTTGTTGGGTGACCGCATTCATCATAAAACCTCCTTAATGGTTCCTCCTCCGATTACGATTCCTTCACGAGTGTACCAAACAACTGATTGACCAGGGGTTATATTTTCCAATTTTTTATAAAAATTGACCTTTATTTCATGGTTTATTTTTTCTAGTGTGCATTGGTGTTCTTTCTGGGAATAACGTATGAGAGCAAAAATTTCCTGGTCAGGGATTCTATCGACCAAGAAATTCACTTGAGTGGCAACCAGAGCCATGGCTGATAAATCTTTTTTTTCACCGACTATTACAGCATTTCGAGAATGATCGATATCGACAACATAGAAAGGATGCGAACTACTGAGTCCTAACCCTTTTCTTTGGCCGATAGTATATAGATATATTCCATCGTGGTGACCAAGCACTTCTCCTTGGAGGTTAATGATCGGACCTGATAGATCCAGATGAGAGCGGTTTTTAATAAAATCACGATAGCTTCCCTGAGGAAGAAAACAAATATCCTGACTCTCGGGTTTTTCATCCATTTGTAAATCGAGTTGATCAGAAAGAGATTTAACCTCTTCTTTGGTAAGGTGAGCCAATGGGAAAAGAATTCTATCGAGGGTTTCCCGGGGGATGCCGTATAAAAAATAAGTTTGATCTTTCGAACGATCCCGAGGTTTTCTTAAAAAAAATTGATTGTTGATAAAGTCAATTTGAGCATAATGTCCGGTGGCAAAAAAGTCAAAGCCATTTTTCATAGCATAATTAAACAGAAAACCAAATTTTATCTGCCGATTACAGATTACACACGGGTTGGGAGTTCTTCCTGATAAATATTCTTTTATAAAAGGCTTTACGACTTCCTTTTCAAACTCAGTGCTTAATTCAAGGGTTTGATGAGGAATCTCAAGAATTTCACATACCCTTTTCGCATCGTTTAAGGCTGATCCTAAACGTGGATCGTTCGAAGAACCGTGAGTTACCTGAAAAGCCATAGTAATCCCATAAACTTGATATCCTTGTTTTTTTAAGAGGAAAGCAGCAACCGAAGAATCGACTCCTCCACTCATAGCAATTAATATTTTTTTTGTTTTCACTTTAACTCCCTGATTTTAGGTTCTTCATTCATACTGCCAGAACGATATCCCTCAAGGTCTAATGTAACCCTTTGGTATCCTAAGGATTTTAATCTTTCGACGATTTGGTGACGATAGTCACGAATTCGAGCAAAATTTTTATTGGACAAGAGAATTTCAATTCGAGCAATTGGATAATGATCCCTTACCCGAAATTGGTCAAAACCCAGTTGGTTAAGAAATAATTCTGCTTTTTCGATTCGATCCAAATGTTCAGAAGATATAGTTGTTCCAAAGGGAATGCGGGTAGCTAAGCAAGAAAACGAGGGTTTATTCCAGGTTGGTAGGTTCTTTTCTTTAGATAATTGACGAATTTCTTCCTTGGTAAAACCTGCATCCACCAAGGGGCTTTTAATTCCCATTTCTTGAATAGCTTTTATTCCCGGACGAAAATCATTTAGGTCATCGGTATTTGAGCCTTCGGTAATGAATTGAAAATTTTTCTGATTGGCTACTTCTTGAATAGTTTCAAAGAGTATTTTTTTACAAAAATAACAACGGTTTGGTTGATTTCGAATAATTGAAGAATATTGAAGAAGGTTTATCTCTTGAACTATTAAGGGAAGATTTAGTTGGCTGGCGGTCTTGAGAGCGAGGCATTTTTCACTTTTTGGCAAAAAGAGTGTATCGATCAGAATCCCGCTGGTTTTATCTCCCAATACCTCATGACTGGCAAAAAGCAAAAAAGTACTATCAATACCACCGGAATAGGCAACCAAACAATTCTTGAGGTCATGTAAAATTTGTAGTAATTTATCGAATTTAGTTTTAATAATATTATCCATGAATCTCTTTACCAAACTGATAAATATCGTTCTCCAGTGTCAGGAAAAATAGCCACAATCAACTTCCCTTGATTTCCCTTTCGTTTTGCCAATTGAAGTGCCGCCCAACCAGCTGCTCCGCTTGATATACCAACATGGATACCTTCGATTTGAGCGATGCATTTTGCCGTTGAAAAGGCGTCTTCATCCTCAACTGGAATGACTTCATCAATCAATTCTCGACGTAACACTTCAGGGATGAAGCCGGCTCCAATTCCCTGGATACGATGAGAAGCTGGGGTTCCTCCTGATAATACTGCTGACTTTTTGGGTTCAACGGCAACTACCTTAAGGGACGGTTTCCGATCTTTTAAAACTTCAGCAGTTCCCGTGAGTGTCCCTCCGGTTCCTACTCCACAGACCAAAATATCAATTAGCCCATCGGTATCAGTCCATATTTCTTCAGCGGTTGTTTCTCGATGAATTTTTGGATTAGCAGGATTTTTAAATTGCATTGGCAAAAAAGAATTAGCCTTCTCTTTTGCCAATTCTTCTGCTTTTTTGATTGATCCTTGCATTCCTTCTTCTGAAGGAGTGAGGATTAGATTAGCCCCGAACCAGGAAAGAATTTTTTTTCTTTCGACGGATACGCTTTCAGGCATGGTGAGTATTAATTTATATCCTCGTTGAGCACAGACAAAAGCTAAGGCGATACCAGTATTCCCGCTGGTTGGTTCGATTATCAAGGTATCTTTACTTATAGAACCATTTTTTTCAGCTTCGTTTATCATTGATACTCCAATACGATCTTTCACGCTTCCACATGGGTTTAAGTATTCAAGTTTGGCAACTACCTCCCCGGGGAGATAGGCACCCAATTTAGAAAGACGAACTAAAGGAGTATTTCCTATGAGTTGAGTAATATTTTGGGCAATTTTCATATAACTCTCCCTTTCCATCAAGTGGATAATCTACCATAATGGTATCACTCTGGAATAAGATTGGTGAACAAGTTATTTTTGAGGAGTTTTTTGAGTATTTTGGCGAATAAGTTTAATAGGAAAATTTTCAATCCGGTATTTTTCTATTTGATCCAGTGATAAGGTTATGGGTTGAACCATTTTTGGTGATGAATAGCTTTGATGCTGTATTTTGATATTAAGTGGTTCGATAAGAGAGGAAGAATAATAAGCAATAATGCCTGAAGCAAGTTGTTCAGTATAGAAGTCGATTATTCCCTTTCCCAGGCCAGTTGGTCCCTTCGTATGGGAAGGAGTAAAAACATAGTCTTCTGGTTTAGCTTGGCTGAGTAATGCCAAATTATCTTTTTCATTCCGACCAACTAAAAGCTTGAATCGGTTACTCAGTCGGAAATATCTCCCTAATTTTAAAAGTTCTATGTTTTCCATAGTCAGTTCATCATGGATAAGCAGGTCATAAACTCTTCGAGCAAAAATCGGATCGGTGAGAAGACATCCACCGGCTGGGGCTGGATAATCATTGATTCCCAATTTTTGAGCTAAGGCAAATTGAGGTCCACGAATGCGGCCGGAAAAGTTATATAGCTTATCCCGATCAACCCACCCTTTTTGTTCTGGAATGGTCTCTTGCAATAATTTCGCTGAAAGGGGCCTTAAAATTAAACCTTTTAAATGAGAATCTCGGTCAATGATACTCAACCCCCATAGGAACTGAGATTTTGGTCTCTGAGAGAGGACCTCGCCAGTTACAATAAATGAAGCCTTTTTTTCCTTCATGACTTCATGAGCTTGGGTAATCATTAGAATTTTACAATCGATACATGGATTTAAATTTTTACCAAAATCATATTTTGGGTTTCGAAGAAGGTCTAAAAAGTTTTCTCTAAGTTCTATTTCCACCAATTCAATGCCCATTTTTTGAGACATGGTACGGGCATAGTATTGTTTTTCTTTCATTTTTTTATTATTGGCAAAGGGATTTATGAAGTTAACAGCAATGACTTCGATACCTTGATTCATAATGATTTGAGTTGCAAGTAAGCTATCAAGGCCTCCTGAAAATAACGAAACCGCTTTAATCATAAAATAACACCTCAAAAGGATAGAACGTTTTAATTCGAATTGATAAAACGCTCGTTGATTCAAAACTATTAGGGAACTTATGATTAAGGAAAGATTTCTTTAAATGAAATAAAAAATTCCTTCATCCTTAATGAGAGAGCAACACCAGAAAGGATAAAAACTCAAGACTCGACATACCATGGCATGTCGCTACATTGTTAAAGAATGGGCATAATACATTGTGTCCCTACAATTTTATATTCTTTTGGAGGGGCTTGATTTATCATGCCCGTGGACACTCTGGATAGGTGTTACTAATATTATAAAAACACTAATATTATAAGTTTTATACTGAAGTTGTCAAGAAAGACTGTTGGGAAACGGGTGAATATTGTCTATAATATAATTAAAAAATGAGTAAATGGAGCAGATCATGACATGAAAATTAAAGAACTTCCCGATTTTGATCGACCTCGTGAAAAACTAGAAAAATTAGGACCCAAGGCTTTATCAAATCTTGAACTCATTGCTGTACTTCTTGGAAAAGGGACCCGGGCGAAAGATGTGTATCAGCTTTCTAAAGAAGTTCTTGAGTGTGTGGAAAATGATTTTGAAAAATTAAACTTTACGACACTGATGAGAATAAATGGGTTAGGAAAAACTCATGCTTGCCAAATTCTCGCTGCATTTGAGCTCTCTCAAAGATATTTATTTCAAGATGGCATAAAAATACAAAATGCTAGTGATGTTTATAAATTGGTAAGCGATTTAAAAGAGAAAAAGCAAGAGTATTTTGTTACGATTACTTTAGACGGAGCCGCTCGACTTATCCAAAAAAGAGTGGTTTTCATTGGAACATTGAACCAAAGCTTGGTTCATCCTCGGGAAGTGTTTGCCGATGCCATTGCAGATCGTGCTGCTGGGGTTATTTGTGTTCATAATCATCCATCTGGTAATATTCAACCCAGCCGTGAAGATATAGCTGTTACCAAAAAACTTGTTGAAGCGGGAAAAATTATCGGTATTCGGATAATGGATCATGTTATTATTGGGAAAACTACTTATTTTAGTTTCCAAGCCGGTGGTCTATTAAATAATGGAGAGCATTAAAGCTAAAAAATAGAGAAATTTTTAATTTGCCCGTTTTGGAGGAATAGTATGTTAAAACCAGGTAAGGTTGAAGAGATTGAAGGAGAAAAAGCCTGGGTTCGAATGCAAAAAGGAACGAACTGTGGAGAACATCATTGTCCATTGAGTTCAACGTTATTGAATGACTCAGGTACTGATTTTTATAAAGTATTAGCAAAAAACGAAATATCGGCTTCGATTGGTTCCAGTGTAATGGTCGAGATAAAGGACGCCCTCGCCTTAAAAATATCTTTTCTAATTTATCTCATGCCAATTCTTCTGGTTTTAGGTACGTATCTTATAGTCAAAGCTTTAACCTCTCAAGTTATGTTGATCGGGGCTGTTACCATAATAGCCATACTTATCTCAATCATAATATTGAAAAAGGCCGATCAACTCATTCAGCCAGAGTATTCAATAACCGGGTATCTTCAGGATGATGATTGTTCTCAATGCCCATTTAAGGGCAAAAAATCCAAAGAAGAGGAAGGAGATTTCCAGGATAAATAAACCGCATTAACGGATGATAATTGTTTCTTCACTACTTCCAGTATATTTTGCCATAAGTATTATTAATAAGATGGATAAACCAAGCACAACCGTCGAGATCGCATAAACCTCGGGAGAAAGACCAAAACGAAGCATGCCGTAAAGATAGATGGGAAGAGTGTTGAAGGTACTGGTAAGGAAATAAGTTATGATGATTTCATCAAAGGACATAGTAAAAGCCAGCAACGCTCCCCCAATGACTGCTCTTTTGATCATGGGAAAGGTGACATATATAAAAGCTTGAAATGGATTTGCGCCTAAATCCATGGCAGCATTTTCTAAATTTCTAGAAAGACGTGCTAATCGAGCTAAAACCTGAAACATAACGACTGGGGTGGTAAAACTAATATGCCCAAGGATGACCGTCCACATTGACAACTGAAGCTTCAAGTTGAGGAAAAATATCAATAAAGAAAGCCCAACTATTATTCCAGGGAGGATGATTGGAAGCATAGCCAGCGTACGAAAAAAGTCTTTTCCTTTAAATTCAATTCGGTTGAGAAAAAGCGCCCCCGATGTTCCTACGACTACTGCAAAAAGAACTGCCAACCCTGAAACTTGAAGGGAGTGGAAGAGCGAGTTTAATAGTTCTTTGTTTTGGAAGAGCCTTATATACCAATCAAAAGTTACTCCTTCAAACTTCATGGTTGATCGAGAGGAGTTGAGCGAATAAACAAAAACGACCAACAAAGGAAAATAGAGATAAAAATACACGAAAGCTCCATATATCCCCAAAAAAGGAAAAGATTTACCCTTTCTTTTTAAAGTTGATGTTTTGTTCATTATTCTAAGAATCCTTCTGATGAGCCGAATTTTTGTGAAACCAGCAGGATAACCACTGCAACTGTAAACATGATAAAGCCCAATGCTGCTCCTAACGGCCAGTTATAAGCATAACCAAACTGAGTGACAATGAGATTGCCAAACATCATTCCATTCAAACCTCCCAATTGCTGGGGAATAATATAATCACCGAGAGCAATAACAAAAGCAAGAGTAAAACCACTGATTACTCCTGGCATAGAAAGAGGAAGAATGACATGAATAAAGGTATGAAAGCTATTAGCGCCCAGGTCAGCGGCAGCGTCTAAAAGGTTTTTGGGGATTTTTTCCAAAGAATTAAATATAGAAATAAATACGTAGGGTAAGGCAATATAGATGAGAGCGACATAAACAGCAAAAGGACTATAAATAAAGATAGAGAGTGGTTCATCGATAATTTTTAAAGAAAGGAGAATGGTATTGAGGACCCCAACTCGTCCTAATATAGTTCGCCAGGCCACGATCCGAACCAGATAACTTACCCATAAAGGAACAATGACCAGCATATAGAGTTGGTTTCTAAAGCATTTTACTTTTCTTGAAACCAAATAAGCCAAAGGATATCCCAATAAAATTGAAGTAAGAGACACCAAAAGGGCTAAGATGAGGGTTCGAAAGAAGATTGGAAGGTAGATTGGGTTTATAAAAAATTCTAAATAGTTCGCCAAGCTAATTTTTTTAATCACCACAGAACCTTCTTTGGTATAGAAGCTGGTAACCAGCATAATGCAGATTGGAATGATGATTAATAAAAACAGCCAGGTGGTTATAGGGACACCTATCCAGATTTTGGAAACAAAAGAAGATCGCCCTCTTGCTTTTACATTCAATTTAGTTGTCAAGGTTGGTTTCATAATCACATACCTTTTTACATTCCTTTAAATAAGTAATCACATCATCTTTCTGAAAACCGATAAATAGTTGATCACCTATTTTTTTATTATTAAATTCCGAAGCGCTTTCTATCAAGCGAATTTCAGATTGTCCAAATTTGAGGGTGATTTCATAATCAGTTCCCCGGAAAACAATTCTATGGATTGAAGCTTGGAAATGATTTTCGAATTTATTCTGAAACTCACTATCGCACATTTTATCTAAGCATATTTTTTCCGGCCGAATGCAGGCAACAACTGAATCCCCTTTTGAAAAAGTTCCCTCAAAACGCGTGCTGATAATCGGCTTGCCATCTACATCGATAGTGACTGAATTTTCTCCTTTTTGGACTACTTGACCTTCAAGAAAGTTCATATCACCAATAAAACTGGCAACAAAAGTAGACTCAGGAGAATTATAAATTTCATCAGGAGTACCAATTTGGTGGATTACTCCATCTTTCATGACACAGATTCGATCCGACATGGTGATTGCTTCAGTTTGATCGTGAGTTACATAAATGAAGGTAATATCAACGTTTTTTTGAATATCTTTTAGAACTTTTTGCATAGCGATGCGGAGTTTAAAATCTAAGGCTCCTAGGGGTTCGTCGAGCAATAGTGCACGGGGACGATTGACCAGTGACCTTGCCAAGGCGATTCGCTGACGTTGTCCCCCCGAAAGCTGTTGGGGATAACGTTTACCAAACCCGGTCATGTTTACCAAAGAAAGAGCTTCTTCAATCATTGCCCGAGCACTGGAATATTTCACCTTTTTCATTTTCAAAGGGAAATAGATATTTTCTTCAACAGTCATATGGGGAAAAAGGGCATAATCCTGGAAGACCGTGTTCACGTTGCGCAAATACGCAGGTTTATAAGTAACGTCTTCTCCCGCTAAACAAATTTGTCCTTCAGTGGGTTCTTCTAGCCCGGCGATCATACGTAATGTGGTGGTTTTACCACAGCCAGAAGGTCCAAGTAAAGAGAAAAACTCTCCATGATGGATCTCTAAATTAACATTTTGAACCGCAGTAAAATTACCAAATTTCTTGGTAATCTGAATAAGTTGTATCTCTGTCTCTTGGTTGTTCATTAATAAACCTCGATTGGGAAAATGTTTGATTTATTAATTTAAGAATTTATTTTTACACATTCCCACAATTTACCAATAGATCTCAATTCATTAAATAAATTAATTTTTAATTGATCAATTTAAAAAGCCATAAAATATTTGCTTAAAAAAACTAAAGACGGGAACAGTGAGAATTATCTGATTTATTTTCACTGTTCCCCCTACCCTTTAATTGTTTACTGAGTAGCCTTGACTTCGTTCCAGAGGTTCACCCGAGCTTCAAAATCCTCTGGGCTTTTCATTAAAAAGACCGGAACTGGAACACTATCGATATCGTCATAATTGCACATTTTAACGATATCAGGGTCAATAACTTCTTTGGCTGCAGAAGTAACCGCTCCAAATCCCATATACTTAGCCAGTTCTTTTTGAGCGAAGTCTGATAACATGAAGTCAATCCACTTATGGGCTAGATCGGGATTTTTTGAATCTTTTAAAATAACCCAGCCATCAGCCCATACATAAATGCCTTCTTTTGGGGTAAGACGACCTACGTTCATTTTCAGTTCGTCTCGGAGATAGAGGACGAGACCAGAGTCATATCCGGATACGCTCAGATTGGTTTCACCAGAACCAAGAACACTTTTCTCTGAATCGAATCCAACGGTCAGAGTGCGCAAGTTTCTTTTGATTTCTATCAATTTTTCCTTCACTTGCTTAAATTGATCTTCGGT
>DPKX01000214.1 GCA_003542295.1 Candidatus Atribacter hydrocarboniphilus | reverse complement strand
AGGGGATTTAGTGGGATACGCACCTTTCCCAAACGAGGTTATCTCAATCATCCGTTCACTCAATATCCCAGTTATTATGGGAAACTATGACCAGGGAGTAGGAAATGATCTGGATGATTGTGGATGTGCGTATAAAACCGATGAAGAAAGAAGATTGGGAACTATTTCTATTGAATGGACAAAAAAAATGACTATCTCGGAGAACAAAATATATTTAAGAAATCTTCTCCCTCGATACCAATTAAACTGTGGATCCTATCAGTTGCTTTTTGTTCATGGTAGTCCACGCCGAATCAATGAATATCTTTTCCCCGATCGACCCGATGAGAATCTACTTCATGTGATGTCAAAAGAATCGGCCAACCTCTTAATCTGTGGTCATACCCATCGCCCTTTTTCTCGCAAGGTCCAGAATATTTGGTTTATCAATGATGGAAGCGTGGGGCGCCCTAAAGATGGAGACTGGAGAGCTGGGTGGGTTCTTCTCAATATTGAGGAGAATCAGACTCCTAAGATTGAGTTTATGAGGTGCGAATTTGATTTGGAGCCTCTTAAAAAAGCCTATCAACATTCTGAATTCCCCAAAAAATTTTTTTATGACCTTCTTCCAACCGAGAGCCTCTAATATCCTTTGTAGGGGAAAAATTAGGTTTTTTTCAGAGTTTGAATTGATTCAATTTGTTCTGTTGACAGGGTAAATGGTTTGATATAACATAGGCGAATGAGGGGACGTAAGTATCGGGGAGTAGCGCAGCATGGGAGCGCACTCGCTTGGGGTGCGAGTGGTCGGCGGTTCAAATCCGCTCTCCCCGACCAGGCGATCTTTGGTTTTCCAACTACTAAAAACAGAACACATCCACACAAGGAGGATTTATTGGTGAACACTCAATCACTTTTTAGCCTAAAAGATGAAGTAGCTGTTGTTACCGGAGGTGCTCAAGGTTTGGGTGAACAAATGGCAATTGGTTTAGCCGAAGCCGGTGCCCATGTAGTGATAGCCGATTTAAATCTGGATAATGCCAAAAAAGTTGCTCAATCCCTTGAGAAATATGGCGCAAAAACCATGGCAATTCATGTCGATGTGACTCAAAAATCATTAGTTGAAAATATGGTGGATGAGGTCATCAAAAATTTTCAGAAAATCGACATCCTAGTTACCTCAGCTGGTGTAGGTCAATGGGTTCCAGCAGTTGATATGCCCGAATCCGATTGGAAGCGGGTTATGGATATTAATTTGAATGGAACATTTTTTTGCTGTCAATCAGTTGGTAGAAGAATGATCGAGAAAAAGAAGGGGAGTATTATTACCATTTCATCCATGTCTGGCCTTATTGTGAATACTCCTCAATGCCAATCCCACTACAATACTTCTAAGGGTGGAGTGATCATGTTAACCAAATCTTTGGCAGCAGAATGGGCTCCTTATGGAGTAAGAGTGAATTCTATTGCTCCAGGTTATATGAAGACCCAGTTGGTTGCTGATCTTCTCCTTCAGTACCCTGAATATGCAGAAACCTGGACCAAGCTGGTTCCCTTCGGTCGTTTTGGAAAACCAGAGGAAATGAAGGGACCCTGCGTGTTCCTGGCTTCAAACGCTGCGTCGTTTGTCACCGGAAGTGTAGTGGTGATGGACGGAGGATATACTATCTGGTAAATAAAGGGAGGTGATTTTTTCCAAAAAATGAAAAGAAGTTTGTTTTTGTGAAGTTATGCAAACGTTATCAGGAAATATTTTGATAGGAGGGAAATTAAATGAAAAAAGCATTGGTATTATTCGTTAGCTTGTTAGTGTTAACTCTTTTCACCACAGCTTTTGCCGAAACCATGGTTACTAATCCCGATTGGTGGAAAAAAGCAGCTGAACCCTATCAGGGTGTAACCATTAAAGGAATTTCAGAAAGCACTCCACCATCTAAAGCAGCGATGGAAGTTGCCGCACCTCAGTTTGAAGAACTGACTGGAATTAAAGTGGTATTTGAAGTAACTTCTTGGGATGAAATGTACAACAAAGCCATTCAGGACATGCAGACTGGATCGGGTATTTATGATTTTGTCTATGTCGAACAGGATATCGTTTATTCATATCTCCCTCAAAACTGGTTAACTAATCTTACTCCGTTTATTAATAATCCAGCTATTACCGATCCTGGTTTTGATTTAGCTGATTTTACCAGTTTCATCGATAACTTTAAAGATGACGAGGGGAATATATATGGTATTCCTTTCGAAGCATTTTTAAAGTCCTACGTTTATCGAACTGATCTTTTTGGAGACCCTGAGATTCAGGCAGCTTATAAAGCAAAATACAACAAGGATTTAGCCGTTCCGACCAATTGGGATGACTATGCCAACATCGCGATATTCTTTACCGAATATGGGAAAGAAAAAGGAATTGAACTCTATGGTCATATTGCCCAAGCGAAAACCCATCCTTGTGTTGCCTATGAAGTTGTTGAAACTATTTGGCCAGCAATGGGAATCTACAATTGGGGCATAAATCTTGAAAATATGCGAGCTACCAAGGCCAATGGTGGTTTAGTTGATAGCGATGAAGCCAAGGCCGCCTTTAAGTGGTATGTAGATATGCTGCAGTGGGCACCTCCTGGAGTTAAAACCTATACCTGGGATGAAGTTGCTGCAACCTTTGGCGCCGGTAAAGTAGCCCAAGGGATTATCTATCTTGAAAATCTCGGTTGGTGGTCAGATCCGGCCCAATCTGAAGTGGCTGGAAAAATTAGTGTTGCATTGCCGCCAGTCACCGAAAAGGCTTTAGCTGATGCCAAATCAGGCGCAGGCTATATTGGATACTATGATGGTGGAGCATTGGGTATCCCTCATAGTTCAAAGAACAAAGAAGCTGCTTGGTTGTTTATGCAATGGGTAGCTCGTAAAGAATGGCAGGGTGAATTTGCCAAACTGGGAACCAGAGTAGTGAGAAATTCAACTTTTGAAGATCCTATTGTCAAAGAATTGGATCCGAAAATGGGTAATTACTTCACCTTCCTTAAGGAACAAGGCCCACTCTTCAGGGGTGCTCCTGCACTACCAATGCATAGACCGTTAAATGACCTTTATCTCAAGTGGGTATCCAAGGCGGTAGCCGGTGAAGTTACTCCCGAAGAAGCGCTCGATAATTTAGCCAAAGAAACCGACGAGCTCATGGAAGAACTGGGTTACTAGTAGCGGAGGATCCAGTGAGAGAAAAACAGAAACAGGTGTGGGGTCTTTTGACCCCCACCCTTATTTTATTGATTTTTCTCGGAGTCGTTCCAATAATTTATATTTTATATTTGAGTGTCTATAAATATAATGTTTTTTCTAAGGTTGGAATGGTTTATACTGGTTTTAATAATTTCCGGAAACTGGTATTTGACCCTGATTTTTTAAAGTCATTACGACTGGGGCTTACCTACGTTATTATTTGTGTAGCCATTGAGCTTCCTCTCGGTTTGGCTTTTGCCAATCTTCTCACTTATGAATATAAAGGGAAGGGAATATTTCGAACTATCATGACTCTTCCTTTGGCCATGGCTCCCATAAGTATTGGAGCGATTTGGGTGCTTATGACCAATCCCGACTTTGGCCCCTTAGCAGTTTATTTGCGAAATATTGGTATTGATTTTAATATCGGCAACAATGCCAATCAAGCTTTTATAGCTACAATATTGATGGATATCTGGCATTGGACTCCTTTTGTTACTCTGACCTTTTTGGCAGGTTTATCATCTCT
>DPKX01000245.1:7467-16221 GCA_003542295.1 Candidatus Atribacter hydrocarboniphilus | reverse complement strand
CGGAATTTATCCAAGGCGCAAAGTGGTTCAGCGATATCCTAAAGAATTACGGCCCTCCCGATGTCTCACGTTATAGCTGGCTCGAAGTGCAGAATACTTTTGTAACCGGCAACACCGGGATCATTTTCGATGCCTCTGATTTTATAGGACGCATTGAAGATCCAAATTTGTCACAAATTGTTGGAAAAATTGGTTATGCTTTAGCACCGGCAGGACCATATGGACCAGTCACCGAGCGCTATGCTTCACACTTATTCACCGCGGGTATGGGAATCAATGCCGACTCAAAGAATATTGAAGCAGCTTGGTTATTCTTGCAGTGGATGACCAGTAAAGACATTCAGATGAGAACTATGATTGAAGGAGGAAATACCGGTATAACCAGCGTTTCAGCTATGGCAAGTGAAGAATTTTCCAATACTTATCCAGGTGTACCAGTCATTCTTGAAGCTTTAAAGCTCGCCAACCCCGACTATATGCCACATATTGCTGAATACCCTGAACTTTGCGAATCAATTGGAACCCAAATTTCCAGAACAGTCACCGGCGAAGCAAGTGTCGAGGATGCAATGAAAATTGCCTATGATGAAATGTACAAAGTATTAGAACAAGCCGGTTATTACCAATAATTATTGTTTGGTAAGCCAAAATATTGCGGGTGGTTGTATCAATTGAACCACCCGCAATGAGAAAGGGCGAAGCAATAATGAAATTGAAAAAAACCAGTTTTTATATTTTATTTCTTCCCGCTTTAGCGGTTTTGATAATGGTTGCCATATTTCCTTTTGCAGCATGCATTAACAATAGTATCCGTTTTTACGATTTAACTAATCCAGCCAAGGGAACTCCTTATATTGGAGCAACCAACTACAAACTCCTTTTTGAAGATGTACGATTTTGGCACTCATTAAAAATAACCTTTTATTTTGTAATTTTTGGAGGAGTTTTACAATTGATTTTGGGGTACACTATGGCCTCTCTAATTAATGGAATCGAGAAAGGAAGTAGGATTGTTCCATTTTTTCTGATTCCAATGGTCATGACTCCGGTAGTTGTTGGGCTAACCTGGCGTCTTATGTATGACCATACCCTAGGAATCATTAATTACTTTGTTCGACTCCTTGGGATTACTCCACTTGCTTGGTTGGGAACCGGGAGATTAGCATTATTTTCGGTTATTTTAACTGATGTATGGGAATGGACCCCACTCATTTTTCTGGTTCTTTATTCGGGTATGAGAGCCCTTCCTACCGAACCGTATGAAGCTGGAAAAATCGATGGAGCCAATACTTGGCAAGTTTTAACCAGGATTACTCTTCCACTTTTAAAGCCGGTTATTTTAGTTGCAGTTTTACTTCGAACCATTGATGCTTTTAAATGGTTCGATACGATATACATTATGACCAATGGAGGTCCAGGGATTGCTACTGAAACCGCCAGTATCTATTCATACCTCATCTCGTTTAATTTCTTTAACATTGGGAAAGGATCGGCTTTTTCGATAATTATGATCATATTAGTCAATATTTTTTGCCTCTTTTACACCAAGATTATTCCCGAAAAGGAGATGGCATAAAGATGAAAAAAAACAAGTGGATTTTGTATATCCTCATCGGGATTCTCCTGGTCTTTTTCCTTTTTCCAGTTTATTGGATCGTTACCATGTCTCTAAAAACTCGAATTCAAGCAATCAGCATCCCCCCAGTCTGGTTTTTTAAACCATTATTAAGTAACTACGGAAAAGTCCTTTTTGAAAGTGACTTTCCTCGAAATTTTCTGAATAGTTTTATAATCAGTATTGTCACGGTTTTTTTATCGGTAATATTAGGAACCCCAGCCGCTTATGCCTTGTCTCGCTATAATTTTCGACGGAAGGGAGACCTTTTGTTTTGGATACTCAGTACTCGATTTGCTCCCCCAATTGCTGTAATTATCCCTTTTTTCTTGCTTTTCCGTGATTTAAAAATGCTCGATTCCCACATCACTTTAATCATTGTTTATCTCACCTTTAATCTTTCTTTTGTAATTTGGTTGATGAGAGGATTTTTTAATGAAGTTCCTCAAGAGTTAGAGGAAGCAGCTTTGGTAGATGGGACAACCGATTTAGGTGCTTTTGTTCGCATTGCTTTCCCTTTGGCTGCTCCAGGGATTGTAGCATCAACTATTCTTTCTTTTTTATTTTCCTGGAATGAGTTCTTTTTTGCTCTTATTCTAACCAGAAAGTTTGCTCAAACTTTGCCAGTTGCCATATCTGGATATATTGGATTTATGGGAATTGAATGGGAAAATATGTCAGCTGCAGCGGTCATGGCATCGCTTCCGATTTTAGTATTAGCGATGATCGTACAAAAGTATTTGGTTCGTGGATTAACATTAGGAGCCATTAAATAATGTTAAGGAGATTTTCATGATAAGTCGAAACGAATCCCGTAGTAAAAATATTCAATTTCTAATGGATTATGTTAAAAATCAATATGAGAGTAAAGATAATCAGCTTCGTCAAAATAATTGGGTCTCTTTTGCAGGTTTACCGGGGATATTTGTTCGGCACCTTCCCAAAAAAGATTTGAATAACGTTCCTTTTATTGCTGATCTTGATCGTGAAATGTGGGCATCAATTTTCCAGATGGACTTAAACGAGGTTTATACTGATCCCGATGCTTACCTAGAGTTTGAATTGAGAAAAAAGGTTTATGCCTATAAAAATTTTTTTGATGATAATCCTTTAACCGATGCCATAACCATGTGGTTTGGTGTTGGGTATTGGGAAAGCCTCCTTGGTATTCCACAGGAACCAGCTCAATCTGGACATGAGCCTTGGGTTGGGAAGATTTCCATTATCAAGGAAAAGGCTGACCTCGATAAAGTACCCATTCCAGATTTTTATAATTTTGCCCCGGCAAAGCTATCCCATATCTTTTATGCCCGTATAAAGGAACAGGTAGGTGATGATTTTAAGGTTATTTTTCCCGAATGGGATTTTGGACCTTTTGGTATCGCTACCCACTTAAGAGGTATGGAAAATCTTTCCATAGATTTTATTGATGATCCGGTTTTTGTTCATGAATTAATGAAATTTTTGCTTCGGGTGAAGAAGTCTTGGTCATTAGAAAGAGCGAAATTTTTAGGAGTTGCCCCTCAACCCTTATATATTGCCAATGATGATATCAATGTTCCAATTATCTCTCCCAAGGCCTACCGCGAATTTATACTCCCTTATGAAAAAGAAATAAGCCTATTTCATGGAGGAATTGATTATTGGCATAGTTGCGGTCGGATTGACCCAGTTTTAAAGGATATTATGGAGATTCCTTCCTTAAAGATGGTTCACATTAGCCCCTGGACCGATATAGAAAAAGCTGTGTCAGTTGCCAATCGTGAGATCATTTTGGAAATTGTGCTCAATCCGGTTGATGATGTGGAAAAAGCAACCCCTCAAGAGATGAAGGAGAAACTGAGAAGGATAAAAGATTGCTGTCAGGGCCTTCATTACACTGTTCGTGCTGATGCTTTTCAAATTTGCAGCACTCTTGAAAACGACTTGATACAGATCAAGCAATGGATTGAAATCGCTCGAGAAGAATTATCCTGTAGATAGGTAAAATTGCCACAGTATGGTATAAGAAATTAAATAAAAAATCGAAATGTTTTGCTTGCCCTCTCCCACCAAAGGGAGAGAATATTTTATATCCCCCATTTTTCAGGAATAATTGCCTCTGGCTAATTTTAAGCTTCTTGTGACATTCAAGAGAAAGACACGAGTAAATATAAAATAATGTTAAGATATTAGATAACTATGAAATAAATTAAAAATTATGTGCAATTGGGAGGTGACAGGATTGACCTCAAGAGAAAGAGTGCTCGCTGCTATCAACCATAAGGAGCCAGATCGAGTCGCAGTTGACTTTGGTGGTCATCGATCCAGCGGTATTATGGCAATTGCTTATGCGCGCTTAAAAAAGTATTTAGGAATTACCAGCGGGGATATCTATGTTTATGATATTCCTCAACAATTAGCTATTGTCGAACCAGACGTGTTAGATCGCTTTCATATAGACGTCATTGAATTAGGACGTGGTTTTGGTTTGGAAAAAGAGTACTGGAAAGATTGGGAACTCCCCGACGGAACTCCCTGTAAAATTCCAGTCCATATCAATTTGGTAAAGGAAAATGGTGATTGGTTTGCCTGCTCCGATGATGGGACCCGAATTGCTACCCAGCCCAAGGGTTCGCTTTATTTTGATCAAATATATTTTCCCTTATTGGGAATAAAGGACCTAAAATCAGTCGATTTTGACGCAGCATTTGAAAAATCAATGTGGAATAAACTGTCGAATCCACCCGCTCCTTTAGGATATGATTCAGAAGGTCTGCAAAAATTGAAAGCAGGAGCTAAGAAACTTCGTGAATCGACTGATCGGGCAATCGTTGGTCTTTTTGGCGGGAATCTTCATGAAATCCCTCAGTTTCTTTTTCGGGCTGATAATTGGTTTATGATGTTAGCTTCAGAGCCAGAGCAAACCCACCACTTTTTAGACCAACTGGTTGAATACCATTTAAACAGCTTAGAAAAGTACCTTTCAGCCGTTGGTGAATATATTGATGTTATCCAATTTGGGGATGATTTAGGGATGCAAACCGGTCCCCAAATTTCTAAAAAGATGTATGATACCTTTCTTAAACCTCGTCATAGTATTCTTTGGAACCAGGCGAAAAAGTTAGCCAAGGTAAAGGTTATGCTTCATTGTTGCGGTGGAGTTTATCCTCTAATGCCTAGTTTTATTGAAGCAGGATTAGACATTATTAATCCGGTACAAACTACTTGTAAGGACATGGAAGCCGAGCGTTTAAAAAGAGAGTTTGGACAAGATATGGTTTTTTGGGGAGGGGGATGCAACACTCGTGATGTTTTAGGGGTTGGCACTCCTCAACAAGTAGCTGAAGATGTTCGAGAAAGAGTGAGAATTCTTGCTCCCGGGGGCGGTTTTGTATTTCAGCAGATCCACAACATAATGGCGAATGTACCTCCAGAAAATATCGAAGCAATGTTTCAAGCTATTCATACTGCTTAAAAAATTTAGAAAGAGACGGAAAAGTATCTCTATCGTCTCTTTCTAAATTTTTATCGTAATAACTCTTCATCAGTTGCCGATAAGACAATTTCTTCTCTTTCATAGAAGTAATTGGCGGTTTGTCCAACCAACTCATCTAAACTCTTTGGATCCGGTTTTCCCCACATGGCAGGATAAGGATCTCCACCAGGTCCCAACGGTTCAGGGGTAACATAACAAGATTCGTTATTATACCCAATACAGTAGAGAGCCATAATAACCATATCAACATCAAGGAAACCTTTTCCCAGTGCCCCTCTTTGGGTATCAGCAGTGTGGAGGTTGGTTAGATAGTTGCCGTATTCAAGGATGGTGGTTCCGATGTGATCTTCACCAACTAACATATGGTAAAGGTCGCCTCCAATATGCTGAACACCAGGATGGTTAATGTAATCGATGAGAGCTTTCGCTTCCTTGAAGGTATGGCAAAAGCTTACTTCTGCTGCCCGGACTGGCTCTATTGCAGCTCGAATTCCATGTTTTTGAAAATCATCAGCGAGAATACGGATAGCATCGCCCGCTCGGTAAAATTCACTATCATCGTACTTTTGAGGCCGACCGACTGCTCCAGGTGAAAAAAGAATATATTTTCCGCCCATTTCAGCGCACAATTCTATATGCCGGTAAAAGTAGTCAATTGATCTCTGAGTAATATGGGGTTTGTTGCTGGAAAGTTCTGAATCAGGGGAAACCATACCACAGATTCCTCCGACTTTGATTCCGTAATCATCTAAAATTGGACGTATATCCTTGGCTTTATAACCTAAATCAGGACCATACTTGTTACCGTGTAATTCGATGTAGTGAATATTGTGTTTTGCTAAACGAGCGCAAGAGGTTTCAAAAGGTTCAATACCAAATCCCCAGTTGCTCCAGGATAAGTTTAAGCGAGAATTCCAGTTGCTTTTTTTCCGTATTTCAATAAATTTCTGTACTACTAAGTTGTCTTTCAATTGGAAATTTTGGAGCTTCATTCAACCACCACCTTTATTCAGTATTTGAATACAAAACTACACCAATAAAAAAGTTAAATCTCATTTATATTCCACCACTAAAACTGGTCTTATTCAATACAAACAACAATAATATACTCTTTTTCAGAATAAATTGGTAAAATAATTAAAATTATTGAAAAAGGAACAAAAAGGAGCTTTTCTTAAATAATCTATAGAATTCATTACGTTATAAATTTTCGTATCAAGAAAAAAAGGAGGGTTACAGATTTGAAAGCAAAATTAGTTCCTCTTTATCTTAAATCAGATCCCGATGAAGAGTTTTATCAGCAAATGAATAATTTGAAAACACTCTTTGAAGAGGAGGCTGATTTGTTAAATCCTATCCCGCTTGGAGCGAAACTTCCTGAAGCTGATGCAGTGGTTTTCCCTCAAATATTAGGAGAAGCCTATCGGAAAATTGATGATTTCTATAATATTAAACTCCCGATTTTAGTAATAACCTCGGAGTTTGGTACAGTTTCCATGTGGGACTGGGAAGTGGTGAGTTTTTTAAAAATGAAAGGCCTTGAAGTATTTGCTCCTTATAATATCGAAATGTCAAAAAAAATCCTCAAATGCTTCGCCCTAAAAAGAGAAATGAAAACGACCAAATTTCTTATTTTTCAGGAAAATCCCGGAGAGGGCATGCAAGCCAGTATATTTAAACGCTTTTATTGGTGGGAGAAGGAATGTACTGAGCAAATCAACCGAAAATTTGGTATAGAAATAATTCGAAAAAGCCTTAAACAATTAGCGGAAGAAGTTAAGAAAATACCTGAAGAAGAAGTTGCCAAGATTCAAAATAATTTGATTATACCTATTGATAATGTAACGGATCGGGCTCTTGGAAATGCACTCAAACTCTATCTTGCTGTTAAAAAAGAAATTGACTGGGATGCGACGATCAAAGGAATTGGGACGAACTGCTTAAATGAATCTTATTATTTTAACACCACTCCCTGTTTGGCGTGGGATTTGTTGTTTCAAGAAAAGGGAATCATGTGGGCTTGTGAAGCCGATACCTTATCCTTACTCACCCAACACATACTTTATAATATACTAGAAACCCCAATCATGATGAGTAATATTTATCCATTTTTGATGGGAATGGCTGCCTTAAAACACGAAAAGATTGATTCTTTCCCTGAGATTCAAGACCCCGATGATCATCTCTTAGTCGCTCATTGTGGATATTTTGGATTAATTCCACATTCTTTTTCTAACCAATGGAAATTAAAACCAAGAGTTCTTGAAATTGTTCATGAAGATGCAACTGCCATTGATGCAAGATTTCCCGAAGGGAAGGTTACTTTGGCAAAAATTGACCCCTCGCTTTCTTCTTTATTCATAGTTGAGGGATATTTAGAGAAGTATGTTCAATATCCTGGTTCTGATTGTCGAAACGGGGCTTTGATTCGAATCCCCGATGGTCACCTTTTGATGAATAAGCTTTACTCTCATCACAATTGTATATTAATCGGACATCATAAAAATGACTTAGAATTAATTGCCTCGGTTATCGGACTGAAAATTGAGGTATTGTCTTAAAATAAAGAAAAGTTATAAATTAGTATTCATGGAGAAAGAGATTTATTTCATGGAAATCAAGTCGGCTGAAAGTGGTTAGATGATTGAAATATAATGTGGATAGCTCATATTTTTCTTCATTTTGAAATATAGAAAAGGCAAGTGGAAAGAAACTCAAGGGTAATCATTCTTGACTATACGAAAGTACTATATTATCATGTTAAGTGGTATTAACCACTTAACCTATTTCATCCCTCTTGGAGGAGTAAAATAGAGTGTCAACCTTAAATCGTAAAACCCCCATACCTCTCTATTATCAATTAATAGAAATGATTCGTAAAGACATTGAAACTGGTATTTTAAAACCAGGAGACATTATTCCTTCAGAACGGGAATTGTCAGAAAAATATCAAATCAGCCGGCCTACCNNCGTGCGACAGGCTATAAAAGAATTAGCTTATGAAGGCCTCCTCAATCGCGAGAAAGGAAAAGGAACTTTTGTTTCCCGCCCCAAGTTTAATTACGGTTTCATTCAGCAGTTTTCAACCTTTTATGACGACATGGCAGAGAAAGGCTATCAAGTTCATACTAAAATTCTAAACATTGAAGTGAGAAATGACCTTCCCAATATTGGAAAAATTTTAACCATTGCTGAAAATGATCCTATTATTTGTATTGAGCGGATGCGTTATGTTGAAGGAGAGCCGATTGTCAAAGTTTCAAACTTTATTCCCTTTTCGCTCTGCCCTGACCTTATTCATGAAGACCTCACTAATAAGTCGCTCTATCGAACTCTCTTTGAAAGATACCATCTTCGGGCATATCGAGCCGAGATAACCTTAGAAGCAACAGTTGCCGATGACCTCGATTCTAAGGTCCTGGAAATTCCCGAAGGAGCTCCGGTTATTTTCATGAAAAACCTTACTTTTACTCCAGAAAATTCCATTATGGATTATTTTCAATCTCGTTTTCGGGGTGATAAAGGAAAAATCAAAGTCGAAGTATTTTCTAAATAATTTATCATTATAAAGGGAAAGATATAGCAGGATAGACGTTCATGTTGCTTTGCAATGCCAGGTGAGAAAAAAGATACCTAAATAAAACCGTCAATGCGGAGGATT
>DPKX01000245.1:0-7438 GCA_003542295.1 Candidatus Atribacter hydrocarboniphilus | reverse complement strand
AAAGGATGAGATCCTCACGGCTTCATAATACGAAGCCTCAGGATGACGCCTACAGTGGCAGATGAGATTCTCACGTGGGAAAGTGCCAATCAGGATGACGGCACGTTAAACTCATTTTTTATTTAAATGATTAATAATTAAGAAAAAACATAGAGGAAAGAGAGGAATAAAACTTGGATAAAGTAAGATTTGTTTTAGTTGGAGCTGGAAGAGCGGGAATGGTTCACGGCCGGAATTTAACGGGTTATATTCCAGAAGCTGAATTGGTAGCAATAGTTGATATTGATGAAAGTAGGGCAAGACAATCAGCAGAAGAAGTAGGAGTAAAAAAATACTCAACCAGCCTCGATGATATATTAAAAAAAGAAAATATCGATGCAGTCTGTATTGGATCGTTGACTTTTACCCATCGAGAGATCATTGAAAAAGCCGCTGAGGCAGGAAAGCATGTTTTTTCCGAGAAACCTTTAGCGCAAACCCCCGAAGAAGCCAAAAAAATTAAAGAGATCGTTGATCAGACTGGAATAAAATTTCAAATCGGTTTTATGAGGCGATATGATCCGGCCATACGAAAAGCCTATCAAATGGTTCAAGATGGAATTATTGGAGATTTGGTGGTGATTAAGTCAACCGGTCGAGGACCAGGGCTTCCTCCGGCCTGGATTTGGGATCGATCAAAGAGTGGTGGAATGCTGGCCGAAGTTTCTGCTCACGATATTGATTCGGTTTTATGGTTTACCGGAAAAAAACCGGAAAGAATTTACATGGAAGCAAAAAATTTTAAATCACCCCAAGCCAGCGAGAAATTTCCCGATTTTTATGACCACTATATTGTGACTATTACTTTCCAGGATGGTCCATTAGGATCAATTGATGGTGGTTGTCCGGTTGGATACGCTTACGATGGAAGGATGGAAATATTAGGTACCAAGGGTATGATTAGAATTGGAACCACCGAAGGAAATGGTCCGGTATTAATGACTTTGGACAAAAAAGCCATTTGTGACACCTATGATGCCTGGAGAAACCGTTTTAAGGAAGGTTATTTGGAAGAAATGAAATCCTTTATTCAATGTATACAGAAGGATAAAAAGCCGGAACCATCGGTGGTAGATGGTTTTCGGGCAGTGCAAGTGGTGGAATATGCCCACCGGTCAATAAAACAACAAAAACCGATAAATTTTGATGGGGAGTGGTAAAAAATGACTTATTTGATTGGTTGTGACTTGGGAACAACAGCTACAAAAACAGCTCTTTTTAATGATAAGGGTGAATTGATTGTTGTTGAGAAGGTTGATTCTAATATAATTTATGGCGATGATCGGAGTGTTACCCAGGATCCTGATGAAATGTTTCAATCGGTTATACAATCGGTCAAGAAAGTTATGGAAAAGAGTGGTATTTCTCCGAACCAAGTTGCAGCAATAGCACTTGATGGTCAAATGGCAGGAATTATGGGAGTTGATGATCGAGGTGAAGCAGCGACCCCCTATGATTCTTGGTTAGATTTTCGTTCGGCAGATTATGCTGAAAAGATGAAAAAGGAAGCAGAANNGCAGAACAATTAGTTATTCGTCAGAGTGGCATGGGACCAAGCATCAATCACGGTCCAAAAATTTTATGGTGGAAACATGAAAGACCAGAAATTTATCGAAAGATTAAAAAATTTACCGTTCCTTCCAGTTGGATAACTCAAAAGTTAGCTGGGTTATCTGGTGAAGAAACTTATTTAGATTATACCAATCTGCACTTTACCTGTTTTGGAGACCTTCGGAATCTTCGTTGGGATAAGGAAATCCTTCAGATATTTGATGTTGAAGAGGATAAATTCCCTCGAATAGTTGATCCTTGTCTGCAAATTGGTAAGTTGCAACAACCATGGGCAAAAGAAATGGGGTTGTTAGCTGGGATTCCTCTGATAGCTGGTTGTGGTGATCAAGCTGCTAATGCCTTAGGAGCTGGAGTATCTGAACCAGGAATTGCTTTTGATGTAGCCGGGACTGCATCATGCTTTAGTTTATTTGTCGATGAATACAATCCTGATGTTAAATATAAAGCCCTCATGTTAGCCCAATTCGTTTTAAAAGATTTTTATTATGCTATGGCTTATATTAACGGTGGCGGAATGGATTTAGAATGGGCAAAAAAAGAGCTCTTTCGGGAATGGGCTGATTCCCGTGATGCTTTCCAATTAATGGCTCAGGAAATAGAACAAAATGCACCAAAACCTTCAGGAGTTATATTTATTCCTCACTTACGAGGAAGAAATTTTCCCACCCAACCCTGGCTACGAGGAGTTTTTGCTGGTTTTAGCTGGGATCACCGGCGTGAAAATCTATACCGAGCGATATTGGAGGGCATAGCTTTTGAATATGCTTTTTACTTAAAAGTCATTCGAGAATTGATACCCAACCTTACTTTTAAAGAAGTTCGGGTGATTGGGGGAGGGGCAAAGTCTCCTCTTTGGAATAGGATTAAAGCGAGCATTTTAAAAGTACCCTATGTAGAATTAAATCGTCAAGAATATGCAGTATGGGGTTCAGCTTTAATCGCTGGTCATGCAGTCGGTGTATTTCAAGATTTGCAAAAAACTTCTCTCAATTCGGTTGAAAAGAAAAAAGTTCATTATCCTGATGAAAAATTATCAAAAACCTATGAAAAATTTATCCCGTATTATTTGGAAACCATGGATAAGATGAATGAAATTTTTGAAAAATATCGAGAGCTATTATGAAATGATTATAGAATCCAGTATCACTTATCCTCAGTTCAGAAAGGAATGATTTTTATGAAACCTTATAATGTTGTAATCAATTTTGAATCGGGGACGCTGGACCCCGGTAAGCGAATTATTCGCAAAGTCAGTGACGTAAAAAACATGTTTTATGACACGCAAGCCGCTGAAGAATTAATCCAAAAGGGCGATCCACTGGTTTATGAGGTGATTTATGCTGATGTACCCGAAGAGCAAGGGCATTTAGGCCACTGCACAACCATTATTTACCCGGGAAAAATCGGGAATGAATATTTCCTTACCAAGGGACATTATCATGAAAAACTCGGTACTGCCGAAATTTACTTTTGTTTACGAGGACAGGGGAGATTGATCATGGAATCTACCGATGGTGATTGTGAAGTTTTAGAAATGTTCCCTGGTTCAGCTTCCTACATCCCCCCTAATTGGTCGCACCGGACCATGAATGTTGGAGACGAACTTTTGGTTTTTTACTGTATTTTCCCTGCCGATGCCGGTCATGATTATGCCACTATTGAAGAACAAGGTTATCCGAAACTGGTCGTTGAAATTGATGGGAAGGTTACAGTTGTCGACAACCCAAAACGGAAAAATAAATAAGGGGGAATTGGATTGAAATTACCTGATAAGGCTACACAACCCACCATGTATTTTATCGGTGTTACCACTGAAAAGTCTTCCATCATGAAGCTTTTCCCCTTGTGGGCAAAAGAGTTGGGTTTAGATGGAGCCGTTCTAAAAGGAATTGATATTACCATTCATGCACCAGAAGAAGATTACCGTAAAGCAGTTTCCTTTATAAAAGATGACCCTCTTTCTTTAGGAGCATTGGTAACCACCCATAAGATTGATTTGTATAATGCCTGCAAGGATTTATTTGAATTTCTTGACCCCTATGCCCAGGCTTTTGGAGAGCTTTCCTCAATTTCTAAAAAAGATGGTCGATTAGCAGGGCATGCCAAAGATCCAATATCGTGTGGCTTAGCATTAGAAGCTTTTGTGCCGAAAAATTTTTGGCGTGATCACGGTGGTGAGGTATTCATTATGGGAGCCGGAGGAAGCGCCCGAGCGATAGCCGCCTATCTATTTGATCAAAACAAAGGATTAAATATCCCATCAAAAATGTATGTCGCCAATCGTAGCACACCACGGCTAGAGTCCATGAAGGAAATTATGAAAATTCTCTGTCCCGAAGCACCCATTGAATACCATCATTGTCCAGATGTAGCTGTCAATGATAACATCCTAAAAAATATGAAACCCTATTCTCTCATCGTTAATGCAACTGGCTTAGGAAAAGATCGACCAGGGTCACCGCTTTCTAATCAATGTGAATTTCCTCAAAATAGCTTAGTATGGGAAATTAATTATCGAGGCGATCTCCTCTTTATGCACCAAGCACTCCGCCAAAAAGAAAAGAAAAATCTGTCCGTTGAAGATGGGTGGATATACTTTATTCATGGGTGGACCCAAGTGATTGCCGAGGTTTTTCATGTTGATATTACTGACGATCTTTTCAATCGCGTTGAAAATATTTCCAATAGCTTTCGCTCCTGAGTTCAAACCAATAGAATATTCAGTTTTGTCATATGTCTAAAAATACTGCCTTGAAAGCCCCTGTTCAATCAAGCCCCTACAAAAGAATTAAAAAATGTAGGGGCTTGATTGATTATGCCCGTTTAAGGTAGCGACATGCCATGACATGTCGAATCTTGGATTTGCATTTTCATCTATGGCACGAAGTGACCTAAGAATTTATTGAGGAAAAAAGGGCTTGAGGGCAGAATATAACGAACGATAGGTTTGGTATCTCTCTCTATAAATCTCAAACCATTGATTTTGAGGATTGACCGGTGAATCATAGCGGATTATTTGCTCAACCGCTTCGTTAAAGTTGTGAAAATGGTCACTCCCAACCATAGCCAAGATGGCGGCTCCAGTAGCAGCCTCTTCCTTTACTTTAGTGGTTTGAAGGGGATGTTCAAGGAAAGAAGAAAGGATCGATCTCCATAGCAAGCTTTTAGCCCCGCCGCCAGCAAAGATGAATTTCTTCCTCTGAATACCCAGTTCTTCAAAAATGCTGACCGAGTCTTTGATTGCCATACTTACTCCCTCCATAATAGCTCGAACCATATCTCCTCGCTGATGGGTGAGGTGGAGATTGATAAAAGCACCACGAGCTAATGAATCGCGGTGAGGGGTTCTTTCACCAATTAAATAAGGGAGAAATATCAAGCCATTGGTTCCAACTATTCCCCGAGCAGCTTCTTCATCCAGTGTTGAATAATCGAAGGTGTGATGATTGTTGTCAAGAACTGATTTTTTAAACCAGCTTAAAGAGAGTCCAGCACAAAGCGACGCTCCCAATAAATGCCAGGTTTGAGGTACTGCGTGGCAAAAGGTATGAATTCTTAACAAGCTGTCAACAATCGGTTTTTGGATGGCAGTAAAAACCTGCCCACCAGTCCCTATGGTGATGAGGATTTCTCCTTCGTTGATAATCCCATTTCCCAATGCTGCACAATGTTGATCACCGGCTCCGGCTATTACGAAAGCATCTCCCGTGATTCCCAGTTCATTTTGAACTGTTGGAGAGACTTGTCCGATAATTTGGGCTGATTCGTATATGGGAGGGAATAAGGATGGTTTTAAATCAAGCTCTTTAATGATTTCATCCGACCAGTTTCTTTGTTTGATATCAAAGAGAAGGGTAGAGGCAGCGTCGGCGACATCTGACGATGGCTCAAGCCCTAATTTTATTTTGAGATAATCCTTTGGCAATATAACCCAATGAGTTTTCTCATATAATTCAGGACGGTGTTTTTTTATCCAACACAATGAAGCAGCCATAAAACCAGTTGCAATATCACTTCCGGCGATAGGAGCCAAACGAGGTCCCAGTTTTTCTCGTATAAAATGAACTTCTTTTTCACTTCTTTGATCTGCCCAGATGATCGCCGGACAAACCGGTTTATAATTTTTATCCAACATGACCAGACCGTGCATTTGACCAGAAAAACTTACCGCTTTGATTTCTCGATTTGAAACCGAATGAATAACTTCCTGTAATGCTGAAAAAGTTTGCTTCCACCATACTTCGGGTTCTTGTTCAGCAAATCCTAATTGTGGAGTTAAGATGGGATAATCCCGTTGTGCCAGGGATAGAAGATGCCCTGCCTCACTATACAGAACTACTTTAACACTTTGGGTCCCTAAGTCGATTCCAATAAAAGAAGACATTGCAATCCTCCTCCCAAAAGGTATTAGTCAATTTAAGATTAGCATTCAATTTTAACCCTGACAAGAGAAGATAATTGATAAAAATTCTCTGGAAAAATAATTGACATGAAACATTGAAATGAGTATCCTTATTCGGGGTTGTGGTATGTTGGAAAAAGAGAAAGCCTATACTAAAAATCAATTTGGGAAGTCCATCTTTTCCTGGTTTCAGGAAAGATGGACTTTTTTTTGCCAAAAATCATTGTCTATAGTCCCTTTTAAAAGAGTGATTAATACACATTGCAACCCCACAATAGAAGAATAGATCTTCATGTTGCATAGCGGGCTCTAGGTGAGGATGGAAAATAAACTCAAGAGCCAATCTCCCCCTTTAGCAAAGGGAGATAAAGGGGGTTTTGAAGGAACTGAATAAAAATCAAATCTCGAAACATCTTCCTTTATCCAAAGGGAGAGGAATGAATAAAGTAATATTTACAAGAAAGAAGGGGGTCAATGGGGAGTGAAATGGAAACATAAACACTTATTGGGTATTGATCAATTGAGCGGTGAAGAAATTAGAATTCTTCTTGAGAAAGGAAATCAATACCGCGAGTGGTTAGAACAATCTCCAAAACAGTTAACGCGATTATCAGGCTATTATCTTATTAACCTATTTTTTGAAGCGAGCACTCGAACTCGGGTATCTTTCGAAATGGCCGGAAAACTTTTGGGGATGGAGGTGGTAAACTTTACCAATGAATTGAGCAGTTTAAATAAGGGTGAGAGCTTCCGTGATACGGTGCGAACTCTAGCGCGGATGAAAGTGGATGCTTTGGTTATTCGCCATCGATCCAGTGGGATTCCCATCTATATATCCCAGTTTCTCCCTTTTCATATAATCAATGCTGGTGATGGAATGAGGGAACATCCTACTCAAGCCCTTCTTGATTTGCTCACCATGGAAAGAGATGGAATTGATTTTACCCGAAATACCGTAGCCATTATTGGAGACATTCTCCATAGTCGAGTTGCCCGTTCGCTGAGTATAGGACTCAAAAAATTAGGAAGTCAGGTCATTTTTTCCGGACCGCCAACCCTCATCCCAAAGGGTATTGAAGTATTGGAAGGCCAAGTTGTTTATCCTGTAGAAGAAGCGATCCGACAAGCCGACGTGGTTTATTTACTTCGCATCCAAAAAGAACGTCAGGAAGCGGGATTTTTCCCCAGTGCCAAGGAATATGCCAGTTTCTTTGGTCTGAAAGAAAAACCGAAGGATCCTGATGGCCGTTGGAAAAAAATTATGCATCCTGGGCCGGTCAATCGGGGGTTGGAAATCGATTCATCTTTGGTTGAAGAGGAGAATTCCCTGATTGAAGAGCAGGTAAGTTGTGGATTAGCCATCCGTATGGCGGTTTTAGAAACTCTTATCTTGGGGGGGGCAAACGGATGAATAAGGTATTGATA
>DPKX01000070.1 GCA_003542295.1 Candidatus Atribacter hydrocarboniphilus | reverse complement strand
TACCAAAAGGCGAGGATGTTCATCCACTGGTTGCGAAAACTTGGTCGTAAGATACTCTTTATGAATGGCTTTGACGGTTTTCCAGTCCAAGTGAAGATAATTTGGTAATCTCTTTGCTGGTCATCACCTTACAAAGAAACAGGAGGTATTGAGCGAGTCTCTTGGTGATCCTTTTCCCGGGATCGACAAAGTCCAGTTCTTCAACGGTATTCCCGCAGGTCGTACATTTGACGGTTCGGTATCCAATCCACAAAACAGTTTGAGCATCAAAACAGTTGAGATCTCTGACCATCCGTTCATGGTAGGAATGGATCTTTGCTCCTCTTTGTTGACAGTGGTGACAGACAGGGTCATAGCGTTTATCTGGATTGATGGTCATGGTCACCAGCTTTTTTTCTTGATCATAGGACTGTTTCATCACCTTCACTCGACAAAAATCAAAGAATGCATTAAGCTGTATCTGGGACATCGTTTTGCCTCCTCTGGATTGGTTTTTGGTGATGCAAATACTGTATCCAGAAAAGCATGCGGTGTCCATTTTTATTTGACTTTTTTATCAAGTATTTGGGAGAAGAACCATTATATATAAAGGGACAAGATAAATCATCAGGGATAATAATTAACTAATATAGAATAAAATCGCTATTGACAATTATGTTGACGTGTAATATTTTATCAATGAACAAATGAAAAATACATTTGTAAATTTTCAACTGAGAAAAGAAAATGAACTATTATGAAGAGACAGAAATAATTTATCAAATAGCCCACCTCTATTATAATGAAGGCATAACCCAAGAAAAAATTGCAGAAAAACTGGGTATAAACCGTTTAAAAGTTCACCGTTACTTAGAAGCAGCCAAAGATGAAGGGATTGTACAAATCTTGGTCGTTAATCCTCTTTCCCACGTAGAAGACCTTGAAAACTTTATAAAGCTAAAATATAAATTAGATGAAATAATTGTCGTTCCGGCTCTAACTAACAACGAATACTTCATAAGAAAAAGTTTAGCGAAATCTGCTTCTAAGTACTTAAGTGAGAATATCCAAGATGGTGATTGTATCGGTATCGGTTGGGGTAAGACCATATATGAAACTTTAAAATATTTTCAACCAAGCAGAAAAACATCGGCAACTGTAGTTCCATTAATTGGAGGTATTGGTCAGTATGCCGCTGACTTCCAAGTAAATGAGATGGCTCGTCAGTTTTCAGAAAAAATAAAAGGTGAATTTGTCCCCCTCTATGCACCAGCAATAGTTGATAGCGAATCAATTGTCAAAGCTTTGTTTTCCGATAAAAATTTCGAGAAAGTTTCGAAATTATGGGAAGGGATGGACATAGCGGTAGTTGGAATCGGTGGACCTATTGCCAAGGACACCTATCTTCCCGATACATCTATCAGCGACAATGATTTAAAAATTCTTATAAATAATGGTCACGTAGGCGATATCCTATTTAATAATTTTGATAAAAATGGAAAAATATGTAATGAATCATTAACTAAAAAAAGGGTAGGAATTTCTTTTGAGCAATTAAAAAAAGCTAAAAAAATAATTGCAATTGCAGGATCGTTACGGAAAAAGGAAGCAATTCTTGCCAGTCTAAAGTCTGGTTATGTTGATGTCCTAATAACCGATCAAATTGTTGCTAAAGAGATAGTAGGGAATAAGCAATAGGAATAGTTTATATTTTTAAAGGAGAATGAATATCGTTAAAACAAAAAAGGAGGTGTAATTAGAAAAATATAGTATAATTACCTTTTTTAAAAAAAAGAAAGGAGCTGAAAGTATGAAAAAGTCATTTTTAACAATTATTATAAGTCTATCTATGGTTGTATTGTTTACTTTAAGCGTTTTTTCGGCAGAATTTCCCGGACCTGATGCAGCAAATATCGATTGGAATCAGGCTAATGGACAATCAATTCGCGTTATGGCATGCAGCCGAGATGCAATTACTTATTTAAAAAATATCGTTCCTGAGTTTGAAAAACTTACTGGAATTAAAGTTGCTATTGATGATTACCCAGAAGCTGAGTTCTTCCGTAAAATCATTATTGACCTGTCATCAGGAAATCCTGTATCTGATGTATTTATGTTAAGCCATGCTTATTCCACCATGTATGAAGCAGGCGGATGGTTAGAACCTTTAGAACCATATTTGGAAAATTCAAGCTTGACTGATAAAGTATGGTATGATTTTGAGGATTACCCTGCAGGTAGTTTAAGTGCTGTGGTGATTAACGGTAAATTATACGGAATACCAATTGCTCCTGATACTCAAATTGTTTTCTACAGAAAAGATTTATTTGAAGAAGCGGGACTTCTTAATCCGAAAAATATGGATGAACTCTATGACGCTGCTGTAAAATTAAACAATCCACCCAACCATGCCGGTGTAGTTTTAAGATTAGCGAGAGGTGCTGGTACTCACTGGCCATGGAATGGTTACATTCAAAATTATGGTGGTTCCTGGCTCAATACTGAAACCAAACGACCAGAATTGGATACACCGCAGGTTATTGCTGGAACTGAAATGTATTTAAAACTTCTCAAAGATGCAGGACCAGCTGGAGCGGTTAATTATAGTTGGTATGAAGCAAGTTCAGATTTTGCCCAAGGCAAAGCAGCCATATTTGCTGGTGACGCTAATATATTCATGAGCTTGTTTGAAGATCCTTCACGATCTCAAGTTTCTGGTAAAGTTGCTTATGCAGTATTACCGCCAGCTCCCGATGGAAACCATGCACCAGCTGCAGGTACTGCTTGGCACTGGGGTATGAGTAGTGCTTCTAAATCGAAAGAAGCTGGATGGTTGTTTATTCAGTGGGCAACCAGCAAAGACATAGCACTAAGATTAGGTGTTGATACAACCGAAATCATGAGAAACTCAATTTGGCAAAGTGAAACTTTGAAAAATAAATATCCAACAGTTCCAGATTGGATTGAAGCCAGTTCAGCTACCATGAATCAGTTCTCTGGTTTGTATCGATTCCCCAGAGTAAAAGAATTTGGACCCTTAGCTGATATTGTTGAAGCTCTCTTGCAAGAAATGTTCTTAGGACAAATATCAGTGGCCGATGGAATGGCAAAAGCCCAAGCTCAAACCTTAGAAGCCATGAAAATGGAATAAAAAGTCATAGAATTTTTTTTGATAGGGGTTTCCAGAATGATTTGGAGCCCCTATCAAAAAAAGGGGGAGAGAAATCTTTGAAACATGAGGGAAAAGGAATGATAAAGAAAATTTCTCAACGTCGTAAAATCGTATATTATCTCCTTTTACCAAGCATCATAACCCTAATTATATTTACGCTTTTTCCTTTTTTTTATAACCTTTGGGCAAGTGTTCAGAACTATGATTTAATTTATCCAAATCAAAGACATTTTATAGGGATTAATAATTTTATTAAAGCGATAACTAATGAGGAATTTTGGAGTACTTTAAAAACGACCTTATATTTCAGTGGTCTTGGAGTAATCTTGCAATTACTTATCGGATTAGGGGTTGGCTTGCTTTTTGGGAGAGAATTTAAAGGAAAAAACATTTTACGTACTCTGCTGATTTTACCCATGGTTGCAATGCCGGTTGCAACCGCCTACATATGGAGAATTATGTTTAGCCCCTCTTTGGGAATTATCAATTACATCCTTCAAAAAATAGGTCTGCAGGGTTCCGAATGGATCGCTGGGTACAATTCGGTCATACCTTCCTTAGTTGTTGTCGATACCTGGCAATGGTCTCCTTTCATGATTTTAATTATATCCTCGGGGCTTATGTCCCTCCCCAAAGAACCTTATGAAGCTGCCAAAATTGAAGGAGCAACTGGTTTTCAAACCCTAAAAAATATAACCTTACCTCTTTTGAAGCCAATTTTGAGTATAGCATTTGTTTTTCGGCTTATTGATAGTTTCCGTACTTTCGATATTATTTACTCACTTACCGGGGGTGGACCTGGGCATGCCTCTGAAACCCTGAATATAAATATTTATCTTAATGCTTTTCGTAATCTTGACATTGGTTATTCTGGAGCATTGGTCATCATTTTTCTATTTATCATCAATATTATTACCATGTTTGTGATTCGGAGGACTGGTTTTGAAGAAAGCATTCTCAAGTAAAGATTTAATGGAGGAAATTATTTAAGATGAGAAGCTGGAAAGGAATAGAAATACTTAAAAACCGGATTGCTTTTATCGTTGTATTGGCTATTGTTATAATTATGCTTTTTCCCATAATCTGGATGGTTACCACCTCTTTTAAAAATTCAGTAGATTCTATGAGCATTCCTCCCAAGTGGTTTTTTCAACCGACCACTGAAAATTATGAAAGTATACTTAAAAATCAAGACTTTATTAATGCTTTCAAAAATAGTTTATTAGTCGCAGGGATATCTTTGGCGATTGTTCTTATAATTGGTTTACCGGGAGCCTATGCTTTGGAAAGATTTAACTTTAAAAGAAAGAAGGACTTGGCATTTTGGATTTTAAGTACCCGAATGGCTCCCCCAATTGGTGTTCTTCTTCCTTTTTATCTCATGTTTAGAAGGTTTAATCTAACCGATACTCGTATCTCTCTCATATTGATGCACATTACGATTAACTTAGCGCTGACGATATGGGTTATGAGAGGATTTTTTCGGGAAATTCCCTATGAGCTAGAGGAATCTGCTCAAATTGATGGGTGTAGTACATTAGGATCTTTTTTTAAGATCATTCTTCCCCTTTCTATTAATGGAATAATTTCCACGGCAATTTTAGGGTTTATCTTTTCTTGGAATGACTTCATATTTGCCAGTGTTCTTGCCGGAGGGAATTCTCGAACTCTGCCAGTTGTTGTAGCCCGGTTTATCGGATATTATGAAATTAAATGGGGAGAGCTTTCAGCAGGAGGGGTAGTGGCCATCATTCCAGCAATTATATTTATTGGTTTTGTTCAAAAATACTTGGTACGAGGCCTTACCTTTGGTGCTTTAAAAGAATAGTATAGATTAGACATATTACATTTTTAAAAATAAGATTTCTATTAACCAACTGAATTCCTCTTAATCTTTTTTTATTCAAAGGCGGAATAAAATGGATCCGAAATAGTCGGTTAATTTTAAAACATGAAAGGTTATAGAAAAACAATTTCATGCAAAAACCTTAATTAGATAAAAAGTATATCATTTAATAAATATTTCTTTTTGGATGAAATGAGAAGAATTAAGAGGTGTTGGATGATAGATCCGAATTTTTTTTCCTTTGAACTTCAAACCAAGCTCCTTTTTGGAACTGATTCGTTAAAAAGTTTAAAAAACGAGCTCAAATCTTTTGGGAATACTCTTCTCATTGTTGCTCAAAAGAAAATGGAGGAAATGGGATATTTGAAAAGAGTCGCAGATCAATTGATAGAAGACGACTTTCATCTATTCTTTTGGTCAACAATCCATGACAACCCCATAGTTTCTGATGTTGATGATGCAGTAAAATCACTCAATTCCAAAAAATTTGATGCAATTGTCGCCTTGGGAGGGGGAAGCACGATGGATGTCGCCAAAGCTCTATCGGTAACCGCTTGTACTGGGGGATCTGCTTGGGACTATGTTTATTCCACTGCAAAAAGAACAGTTGAACATACTATTCCAGTTATAGCCATACCAACCACCTCCGGTACTGGCAGCCATATGACCAAATATTCCGTTCTAACCAATCCTCAAGAGGGCATTAAATCAACCATTGTTTCAGAGGAAATTTTTCCCAAGGTAGCCATCGTTGATCCAACCTTAACGGTTAGTTTGCCCCAATATATGACAGCTGTTACTGGATTTGATGCCTTATCTCACGCAGTTGAATCCTATGTTTGTATAAATGCCAATCGGATGACTGATATGATTTGTGAAAAGGCAATTCAAACCATTGCTAAAGCTCTGCCACAGGTGATAAACAATTTAAATGATTTGATTCTACGTGAAGATATGGCTTGGGCTGATACCTTAGCCGGTTTAGGAATAGCTTATTCGGGGACCACCTTACCTCATGCTATGGGTCAACCTATCTCTGGTCGATATCCAAAGATTCGTCATGGAGAAACTTTGGCAGCTATTTACCCTTCGATTGTCCGTTTTTCTTATCCAGGAAAAGTTGAGAAGTTTGATCGAATAATCCGTTGGATTGCAGAAGGTATTAAAATGGAAATTGAAAATATAGATGCTGATTTAGCTTCAAAGGTTTTTAGTGAATTTCAAAAAAGAATTGGATTATCAATTCATTTGTCGGATTTTGGATTGGAAGAAAAAGACATTAATGGTTTAATCAATCCAACTTTGAAATGCGGTGATGTTTATACTAATCCAGTGGTGGCTACTGAGCAAGATATTATCGAACTTTTTAAATTTTCATTGTAGTTGAGCAAAATATTATTAATTATTGGAGGAATGTTAATGATAACCAGGGAACAATTTGCTGCAATGCAAGATCATTCGATATTAGAACCTTATGCTACTGAAAATGAGATACGTAAAAGATGTGAAGAGACCATTCAGTATGGATTTTCGGCAGTTTATGTCAACCCATGTTGGGTTTCCTTTGCTAAACAAATTATAGGAGACAAGGCAAAAGTGGGGCATGTAGTTGGTTTTCCTCATGGTGCAAATACGACCAAGATAAAAATTGCTGAAGCCCTTGAAGAAATTGACAACGGAGCGGAAGACCTTGATTTAGTTATTAACATTTCAAAACTGAAATCAAAAGAATATGACTACGTGGAAAATGAATTGAAGCAATTTGTTAAAGCAGTTAAAGATAAAAAACCGAGTGTTTTGGTGAAAATCATCATAGAGACTTGTTATCTCAACCATGATGAAAAGATCAAAGCTTGTGAAATTGTTGCTCGTTCAGGAGCTGATTACATTAAAACCTCTACTGGATGTGGCCCTGCTGGTTGTAAGGTAAGCGATATTCGGATTATGAAACGCATAGTAGGAGATAAGATGAAAATCAAGGGAGCCGATAGAATTAGCTCGATTGAAGATGCACTATCAATCATTGAAGAAGGAGCGTCTCTTTTGGGGGAAAGCCACGCCATTGAATGGCTCGCCGATTGGGATAAACAATTATGGTCAAAAGATTATAAAAAATGATTTCAAAAAGAACTCCTAATTTTTTAGGAGTTCTTTTTTTATGGCTCAAATTTAATAAATAATTTAAAAATATATTGGGGGAATAGAATGAATCATCGTGATAGAGTTACACAAAGTATTTATCACGGGAAAACTGATCGAATTGCTACCGGGGAGTGGGCAATTGATAAAATTTTAATGAGTAAGATATTAAATAAGAACCTGAAAGAATTTGATAAATACCATGACACCATCAAGGTTTATGAACTTTTGGATATAGATTTAAAAGGTGTTGACTGTACTTTTGAATCAAGTCCGGTAAAAGAGTGTTTAGGTATAAGCAAAGCAGGGCGAAGAATTATTAAAGATGGTTGGGGAGGAATATTTGAGGAATCGGAATTTGGAACCTTGAATGCTGGACTAATTGAATCACCGATTAAAAGTCCTGCCGATATTTATTTGTATCGTTTTCCACCGATCACTATTTATGAAAGAAATGCTGAAGAAATTGAAAAATGGCATCAAGAAACCGATTTTTATATAGGTGCTTTGGTTTGGGGAGGCCGTGGCATGTTGACCTCGTTACTAGGATACGAAAATTACATGACTTGGTCTCTTACCAACCGTTCTGAACTTGAATACCTCATTCAAGAATTTACTCAATACAACTCAGAAATCGCCAAAATGTATATTGATGCTGGTGTTCAATTAATTCTATTAGAAGATGATTTAGCGGGAAACAATGGACTACTGATGTCACCAGATTTTTATCGAACTTCACTTTTTCCACTTTTGAAAGCTGAAATTGAAGTAATTAAAAAATATGCCTGCTCAAAAGGGAAAGAGATTCCAGTATTTTTTCATTCTGATGGAAATATTAATCAAGTCGTTCAAGATCTCATAGATATCGGAATTGACGGACTTCATCCCCTTGAGCCGGCAGCTGGAATGGATATTGCATCGATAAAATTACAGTATGGAAATAAAATTACGATTATGGGAAATATTGATACCAGATTTATCCTTCCAATGGGAACTCAAAAAGAAGTAGAAAACGAAGTGAAACGGGTTTTAGATGCTGCTTCATCGAATGGGGGATTGATTTTATCAAGTGCAAATATGTTTACCGCAGATGTTCCAGTTGAAAATGTATATACTGTCTATGAAACTGTTAAGAATTATATAATTGGTTAAACTCTTTATGTTTTATATAGGAAGTGATAGAAGATGAGTGATAATAATACAATTAATGACGAAATTAAAAACCTTTTCGATCAAAAATCTTTGCTTTATGAAAGTGATGAAAATAAAAGAAGGCTGCAAATGTGGGGACCGAACATCTGTCCTGATGAATATTTACCAGGAATCATTGCTCCCATACCAGCGAGCAAAAGAAAGGAAAAAAGAATACCAATAACTGCTGATTGGGATCGAATTCAGAAAGCTAAGTTGTTGAAATTTGATATTATTGATTATTATAAAGATCCGAGACAATATCTAAAATGGAATTTAAAAATTGATATTCACCGTTTTCTAAATTTTCCTGATGATACTCCTTTGTTAAAAACTATACCAATATTTTTAGGGATTGCATTTGAACCTAGTCTTTTCGGGGTTGAGGTAATATATTCAAAAGATCATGAACCGCTTTTTACGAGTGAAGGAGCGGTTATCAAAACACGAAATGATTTTTCGAAAATTCCATCATTCAATTTTTATACCAGTGGGCTAATGCCCTTAGCTCATAAGTTTTATGAAGTTCTCAATATCCTGGTACCTAAGGATTATCAGGTCATCTTTCATAAATGGGATAGAGCACCTCTTGGCGTTGCTTGTGGATTGAGGAGCATGGAAAATCTTTTAATGGATATGATAGAAGAACCAAAATTTGTTCATCAATTAATGAAAATGATTACCGAAACCCGCAAAGAATTCACCAGAGAAAGGAGAAAATTGATTGGAAAAGAAGAAATTGAGAGTAGTTTGGCCAATGATGAAGCCAGCTGTCCAATCATATCTCCAGGAATGTATGAAGAGTTTTGTTTTCCTTATGAGGACGATTTGGCAAGGTTTTATGGGAATATTCGGTGGTGGCATAGTTGTGGTTCAAAATCTTCATTTATCTCGACTATAAAGAAAATAAGTCGTCCAGTTGGAGTCATAGATTTGAATTGGTGGAATGATGATTTCTATAAAGCGATAAAAGAACTTAATGGTATAATACCCTATCATATCCGGCTTGGTGAAAATGAAATTATGCAGTCCAATCCTGATATAATACGAAATACAATAAATGCCATTTTGTCCATTACAAAAAATGATAACTGTATGTTTCGAATTGATGGATATCAACCATCAAACCCAACTGGAGAAGATGTTCACACTATGAAGAGATTTATAAATTTAGTAAAAGAAATTTCTGAGAAAAGAGTAGGGTATTGATTGTTAAAAGGAGGTGATATGCTTATAAAATATTGTGTTTTTTTATTGATTTTTATTTCGATTCATTTTTAACAACGATAATTTTTAAAACAAAAAAATGAAATAGGGAGGGTTAGTAATGAAAAAATCAATAATTATTGTTTTATCCTTGGCAATGCTTCTTTTAACCTTTACTCATGCATTTGGTGCCCCAGTCATTCCCACCGCAAGTGAAGCCAACATTAATTGGCAACAATTTGCTGGTACAACCCTGAATGTTATGCTTTGTCGTCATCCGTGGCAGGAAACAATTGAACCCTATTTCCCCGAATTTGAACAACTTACGGGAATGAAAATTGTTACGACCATATTACCTGAAGCAGAATACTTAACAAAAGTTCCAGCCGATTTAACTGCCGGCACTTTTGCTTTTGATGTTTTCATGACTCAGTATTATGATGCACCAAAATATGATCAGGAAAGATGGACCGAAC
>DPKX01000067.1:2925-3086 GCA_003542295.1 Candidatus Atribacter hydrocarboniphilus | reverse complement strand
AATGCATTAAAAAGTGAGCCCTCCCAATCTTCTTTCGAAAAACCTTCGGTGAACTCCTGGGGGAGAATATCCTCCAAATAAACCATCGGTTCACCAGTTAAACCCCGGACTCTTTTAAGAATGACCAAGGGAGTACCCACCTCGACTTCAAGTTTTTCTGC
>DPKX01000067.1:0-2843 GCA_003542295.1 Candidatus Atribacter hydrocarboniphilus | reverse complement strand
AGGAGGGATCAACAGCCAAATAAGTTCCTTTGCCCTGAACCATTTCAAGTATTTGGATTTGTTCCAATCCTTTAATTGCTTCTCTCACCGTAGATCGTCCAACCGAAAATAAAGAGGCTAACTGCTCAATTGAAGGGAGCTTCTCGTTACGAGATATGTTTTCCTTAAAGATGTAAGCCAGAATGCTCTTTTTGGTTTTATCAACTAAACTCTCTTTTGTTATCATATCATCTGCTCATATGATGATCTAATTTTCTTTATTTTATCCTTTGTTATATTCTTTGTCAAAATATTTCCAACTAAGATTCAGGGAATTAATAATCTTATTCTTTTAAGACCAAATTTAAAATTTTGAAACTACCTTACAAAAAAATAATGCCAAGCGCCCAGATAACATTTAAACAAAAGAGCGTTCTTAACGTATAATAATAAAAGAATCAGAAAATTAATTTTGTAATTGAGTGAAATATATTAACTTCAGACTATTATNNCAAATACTGTATCCAGAAAAGCAAGCGGTGTCCATTTTTATTTGACTTTTTTATCAAGTATTTTGGAGAAGAACCAAATATATTAACTTCAGACTATTATATAATATGGTACTAACAGTTTAATCTTGGATTATAGGAGGAAATATGATGAAAAAATTTTCCCTTTTGATTATGGCTCTCTGTGTAATAATACCAATAGCAGTAACTGGATGTATGCCAACTCCTCCCACACCAACTCCGACTCCAACTCCGGGAATGGAAAAGGATTTTACTCTGTTGGATTTAAGCGGCCGTTCTTTTACCCTGAGTGATCACTTAGGAAAACCCATTGTTCTTTGCTTCTTCATGTCCAATTGTCCAGCCTGCAAAAGTGAAGTTCCTCATTTGAATTCAGTTCATCAAAAATACGCTGACAGTGAAGAGCTGATGGTAATCGGGATTGGCATCCGAGCTGGTATTGCTGAATTTGTCCAATCTCAAGGGGTTCAATACTTGGTTCTTCAGGATGATGAAAATGAAACAGTATCAGATCTCTATGGTGTTAGGAGTGTCCCCCATAATGTTTTTATCAATCGTCAGGGGAAAATCACCCGTCAGTTTGCTCGATCTCTTTCGGAAAGTGAGCTGGAACAATACATCAACGAAATTTTTTAGTAAGTTTAACTATTAAAATAAAGCGAAAAGCCCAGGCGTTTTTTACTCATTTCTATGTTGTGCGCCTGGGCTTTCTCTTGTAGAATCTCAAAAAGATTGATTACAGCAGGTTTTCTTTACATGAGATCTTGCGAAGTCATCTTGATAATTTCCTCAATATACTTCTTTAAAGCCGATGGAACTCCAGGAAGATCAACATTCAGAAAGCCTCTGGTTATCAAAGATAGAGCTTCTTCTTTGCTAAGACCGCGTGAACGTAAGTAATTAATCGCTTCTTCCTCAATGGGTCCTACTGCAGCTTCATGTGATAATCGGCTTTTAGGAGCACCGTAAACTTCGAGTTCCGGTACCGAAATAATTTCTGAATCGTGGGAAAAAAGAATCCCCTTACATTCCAAGTGAGCCTGAGCTTCATCGTGATAAGAGACTAGTTTCCCGCGGGCATATACTTTTGATTGATCAGCGGCACAAACTCGAGAAACCGAATTCCCCCGGCATCCTCGGCTTTTCATGATGAGGTTGGAGCCGACATCGATAATCGATGATTCTTTCCCAAAAATGATGCTTTGGAAATTGGCATTGGCATTTTCTCCCTTTAAAATAGCTTTAGGAAAAGTCTGCAGGGAAAGAAGGGGTTTCATAAGCACATAAGTACTGCTGTAAAAGGAATTATCTTCCATCTCCACTACAGTTCGGGGACGAACATGAAAATTTTCACCCCAATTATGGATCATGGTAAAGGTTAATTGAGCATTTTTTCCAATATAAAATTCACTGACCCCGATATGCAAACCATTTTTATTTCCTTTCACCGAAGCGCATCCAGTGTTGATGTTGGCTCGTGCTCCCTCTTCGAGGATAATTAAATTATGAACACTTTGCACTCTAGCTTCCTCTGACATTAACAAACAGGCTTGCAGCGGAACATTAATTTGCTGATGGGCAAAAACCCGGATAAAATATCCTTCAGTCCGGCATAGTTCGGTATAAGCGGTATATTTATCAAAATCAACCGGGATAAGATTCCAGTAATAACGCCTCACTTCAGGATATTTTTCAATTGCCTGACTAATACTCATGATTTCTAATTTACCCTGAAAAGCCTTTTGTATTCTTTCGAAGACGGCTGAACGATCAACCTGAACATAGGTTGCAGCATTACCGGAATCCACTAAATCGATGCCTGCATACAAAGCAGCTTCTTTCATCGATTGTGAAATGCTTTCTATACTATCGACTTTTTCACGAGGAGAGCATATTGAAAATTCACTCAGGTCAATATCGGGACCTAACGCTGCCTTTTTATTATAAGCTGCCTCAGCTTTTTGTTTAATTTCGCGGAAAAATTCTTCATTGGTCATCGCTCACACCTCACACAGGCTTCATATCCATTGAGCTTAATGCCGGAAAAAATATCCCGCGGGTTCCCTTGACAAATTATTTTTCCATCCATCAAAACATGCCCCATTTCAGCATTTATATAATCCAAAATAAACCCAGTATGGGTGATGATTAACCCTGATCGTTTTTTCTTTCTCACTAACTTCCTTTCAAAAAGTTCTTGGAGGGCGCTTCCCACCAGAGATATGTTATCCAAGTCAACACCTGATTCTGGTTCATCGATCATGGAAAACATTGGACGATGTAAAAGCAACTGTAAAAGCTCGGCTCGCTTGGCTTCTCCCCCAGAAAATCCCT
>DPKX01000294.1:9530-15750 GCA_003542295.1 Candidatus Atribacter hydrocarboniphilus | reverse complement strand
AGTAACCGCCGAGCAAATGCGAAATGTATTAGACGAATTTGATCTTTCCGCCAGCACTATCCAAAGATTTTCGGACAATGAAGTTGCCATCCGGACACCCCAGTTGACCTTAGACCAGAGAAATCAACTCACCGATTCCTTAAGAAATCAAATTGGTGAGCTGGAAATTGTTCGAAACGAAGAAGTTGGACCAACGGTAGGCAGCGAATTAAGGCGAGCAGCCTATTTGGCTCTCCTTTTTTCTATTATAGGAATTTTGATATATGTTGGAATACGTTTTGAATTGCGGCCAGCTGTAACATCAGTTTTAGCGTTAGCCAATACCGGTATTATGACTTTGGGGTTGGTAGCATTATTAAATATAGAATTTGATACTACTATATTAGCAGCCCTTCTCACAGTTTTAGGATATTCGATTAATGACTCTATTGTGGTTATGGATAGGATTCGTGAACGATTAAACTACCGCAAGCGAGAAGATGCCAAAACCCTTATCAATACCAGTCTCAATGAAACCCTTTCGAGAACTATAATGACTGGAACCACTACAATAATTGCAGTCATAATCCTTTATTTTTTTGGAGGAAAAATGTTGCAACCCTTTGCTCTCACGATGCTTATGGGTTTGTTATTCGGAACTTTTTCTTCAATATTTATAGCTGCAATGCTTTTTTATGATTGGGAAATCAAAAAACCTCTGAGGAGGTAAACACTATTTGAATCAGAGGAAATGGCAGATCCGAAAAGTAAACAGAGGCTGTTTGAAACATTTAGCAGGCAGCCTCTGTTCGCCAATCTCCATTGCGCGAGTCCTTATGAATCGGGGTATTATTACCCCTAACCAGGCTCGATCGTTTTTAGACCCTGACCTGTCTTCTCTGGATAGTCTTCGTTCCCTACCCAACCTCAGAAAAGCTGTTTCGCTAATAGACGCAGTTATTAAAGGAAATGGAAAAATCCTTATTTTTGGAGATTATGATGCTGATGGATTAACTGCTTGTGCGATACTATTTCTTTTTTTAAAAAAAATAACTCCTTACGTGGATACTTATATCCCCAGTCGTTTTCATGAAGGGTATGGTTTATCTGAAAAAGCTGTAGAAAATATAATCAAAATGAATCCCGATTTGGTTATTACTGTGGACGCTGGGATAAAAGATGTCAAAGGAGTCAGTATTTTAAAAAATAAAGGAATAAAAATTATTATAACCGATCATCACGTTCCCCACCCCGAGGAGAGACCCGATGCCGATGTTCTGGTTTCTACCTGGGATTGGAATGATAAAAAAATCATCCTTCCTTTATCTGGAGCCGGAGTAGCGTTAGCCTTGGCGCATGAATATGCTATATATCGAGGAATGGCCCATTCTCCTATTGAAGAATATATTTCTCTAGCTTGTGTAGGAACAGTTGGAGATGTCGTCCCATTATTGGATGAGAATCGGGTTATAGTAAAATATGGTTTAAAGAAAATTAACCAAAATCCAGGTTGTGGTCTGCAAGCGCTTTTAGAAGTGGTTGGTTTTAGTAATAAAGACATACAATCAGAGCAGATTGGTTATATTATTGCCCCTCGTTTAAATGCTGCTGGTAGAGTTGAAGACCCGAGGGCGGCATTTGAACTTTTGATTAGTGATAATTATCATGACGCTCTTCAGCAAGCCAAGCTTCTTAATGAGTATAATCAAAAGCGACAAAAAGAAGAAACGAAAGTTTTTTCCAGCTTGATCGAAGACAAAAATAATCAGGAAGCAATGAAAGATGAAATTGTAGTGGTTTCTGGCAAGAACTGGAGCATTGGCGTTTTAGGAATAATTGCTTCCAGGTTAAGCGAACGCCTATTACGGCCGGTAATCGTACTGAGTGAAAACGATTCTGTCGCCGTAGGTTCAGCGAGAAGTATTTTAGGGTTTAATATTACTGATTCTTTGGAAAAAGTTTCATCATTACTCATTCGATATGGAGGCCATGAAATGGCTGCCGGTCTCAAGATTTCTTTAGATAATCTGGACACCTTCCGACAGCAATTAAATGAATTATTCGGTGAACGAGTAAAGATGCTGAAAGAAAAAAATGGTATAGTTGTAGATGCTCAGGTAACCATGGCTGATATTGATTCACAGTTAATACTATGGTTAAAAAAGCTGGAACCCTTTGGAGAAAAAAACCCGAATCCATTGTTTGTTTCTTCAGATGTTATCGTCAATGAAAGGTGGTATTCGGGAAAAAACCGACAGCGGTTGGAATTAGTTCTTATGCAGAATAATAAAATGAGACAGCATCGTATTGATGCTATGATTCGGAGCGAGAATGTATCTGATTTAGCATCAAGCTCACTGATCGATTTAATATTTGAAGTTCGTAAAGGATATTGGGAACAGCCTTATTTAAAGATTATGGATTGGCGAATAAAAAAATGAAAGGGATGAAGGAAATGGATTTAGCCTCTATTATTCGTAATATTCCTGATTTCCCAAAAGCTGGAATTCAATTTAAAGATATAACAACTTTATTAAAAAACAATGATGCTTTTCGCCAAGCTGTCGATTCACTATATCATCTTTTTGAAGGTCAAGACGTGGACATCGTTGTTGGGATAGAAGCCCGAGGTTTTATTTTAGGTTCTGTCGTTGCCTATCTTTTGGGTGCCGGATTCGTACCGGTTCGAAAAAAGGGAAAGTTGCCTGCAGCAGTAAGGTCAAAGACTTATGATTTGGAATACGGAAGTGCTACCCTGGAAATGCACCTGGATGCCATAGAAAAAAATCAAAAAGTGGTGATTATCGATGATTTACTGGCAACTGGCGGAACAGTCCATGCTGTGTGTGAGATGATTGAGGAAGCCGGCGGAGAGATCGCCGGAATCGCCTTTTTAATAGAGTTAGAGTCTTTACAAGGGAGAAAAGCTATCGATAAATATCAGGTTTACTCTTTGATCAAGTTAGACTGACCAAATATTTCATTCTCAATTGATGGGAGAAAGTTGTGATGAGAGTGAAAATGCTTATCTAAAAACGTCATTGCGTGGAGTTGAACCGTTCTTTGGTTGGACGACGTGACAATTTGATTCACCCATTCTGTCATTCTGGGGAACGTATTTTGCGATGTAAGAATCTCATTTTTTAAATAGTTATGAATAAAATATAAAAATATGAGATCCTGACAGCTTTGAAAAGCGAAGCTTCAGGATGATGCCTACGGTGTTGGACGAGATTTCTGCGTCGCTGCGCTTCTTTTAATGACGAAAATACTCTTCTCCATTGGTGGGATGTCATATAGTGACGAAGTAAGTCTGGGTTTATCGTATTTTTTATTTTATGATAATTAATTAAGAAGCTCACACCTTTCTTTCTGAAGAAAAAAGGGAGGGAAATATGCTTCGTAATGAGGAAGAAATAAATAGTATTTTTTCAAAGGCTATAACTCTTGAATCGCTTCAAGAAAAAATTGATTCATATAACCCCAATAGCGACCGAGAACTGATAAAAAAGGCTTATGATTTCTCATTAGCTGCCCATACCGGACAGAGTCGTCTATCGGGCGAGCCCTATATAATTCATCCCTTATCAGTAGCTCACATTGTTGCTGACCTCAGAATGGACGACAGCACTATTGCCGCTGCTTTACTTCACGATGTGTTGGAAGATACCAAATCGACAGAAATCCAAGTTGGTGAAATCTTTGGAAAAGAAATAACTCTTTTAGTTAAAGGAGTAAGCAAGCTAAACGTTGGTTTTCATTTTACTTCCAAGGAAGAAGAACAAATAGAAAATTACAGACGTCTCTTTGTAGCAATGGCTGAAGATATTCGGGTCATTATTATAAAATTAGCTGATCGTCTTCACAACATGAGAACTTTAAAATTCCAATACCGGGACAAAAAGGAGTTGATAGCAAGAGAGACCTTGGAAATATTTGCCCCAATTGCACATCGTCTGGGTATTGGTATGATTCAGACAGAATTGGAGAATTTAAGTCTTTATTTTCTTGATCCAGAATCTTATTGTAATATCCAACAAGGTATTGAAAAAATTAGAGATCACCGTGAAAAACAAATCCAGGAAGCGACGGAAAAACTTTCTCAAAGGATTCAACAAGCCAATTTAGTTGTAGAAATCCAAAGCCGTTTAAAAAACATTTATAGTATTTATTTAAAAATCAATCGTCAGAATGTAAGCCTTGAAGATCTACATGATTTAATTGCTCTTCGAGTGATAACCAATACTGTTGAGGAGTGCTATGCAGTATTAGGACTGATACACTCTCTTTGGGTACCGGTTGCGGGAAGATTTAAAGATTATATCGCTCTCCCCAAATCGAATATGTACCAATCACTTCATACCACGGTAATAGGTCCTGGTGGAGTTCCAATGGAAATTCAAATCAGAACCAAAGAAATGCATCATATAGCCGAATATGGAATTGCTGCCCATTGGAGATATAAAGAGGGGAAATCAGCCGATTCGGCTGATGCCTTTAATGAACGCATGGCTTGGTTAAGGCAAATATTGGAATGGCAACAAGACCTGAGAACCACCCATGAATTTGTGGAAAGTCTAAAAATTGACCTTTTTGATGATGAAGTTTATGTTTTTACACCGAAGGGAGATTTAAAAAAACTTCCCAAAGGTTCAAGCCCAATCGATTTTGCATATTTAATTCATACTGAAGTGGGGAATAACTGCATTGGAGCGCGAGTGAATAAGCAGATTGTCCCACTGGATTATGAACTAAAAAGCGGAGACATTGTAGAAATTATTTCTTCCCGTTCCTCTTCTGGACCTAGCTTAGACTGGTTGAGAATAGCAAAAACTCCTGCAGCTCGAAACAAAATCCGAGCATTTCTGCGTAGAAAGAATCGAGAAACCAATCGAGAAAGAGGAAAATTATTTATGGAGAGAGAGCTGGAAAAGTTTTCGCTTACTCCAGAAGAACAAAACCTGGTGAATGCTAAAATTACTGAGTTTATGGAAACAAATAACTATAAAACAATGGAGGATTTGCATGTTATAATCGGAGAAGGACGACTTACCATTCATCAATTTATTGGAAAAGTTGTTCCATTTGATATTCGAAAACGTTTTCAAACACGAAGAAAAGCGGATACAAAAAAATCTGCTCAAACCAGTGGAGATGGAGTTATTATTCAAGGAGCGACTGGTTTGGCTGTAAAGTTAGCTCGTTGTTGTACTCCAATTCCTGGTGATAAAATTGTCGGTTATGTAACCCTGGGGAAAGGTATTACTATTCATCGACTTGATTGCCATAATTTAGTTAGATTGACCCAAGATGAAGAACGTTTAGTGGAGGCAGAATGGGATGAAAATTATGGCCGTTTTTACGATGCTGGTTTGGTTGTTGATGCTTTGGATCGCCCAAAGCTTCTGGTGGATATTACCAATACAGTAGCCAATTATGGCGTAAGTATTCGATCAGTTCATGCTCATTCTATGATGAACGATGCTCGTATATATTTAGTGATATCGGTAAAAAATAAAGTTGAGCTAGATAATCTATTTCGTGAAATAAAAAAGGTTTCCAATGTTAGGATTGTACGAAGAGGAGGAATATTTGGTTTACGGTGAAAGCGCTTATTCAAAGAGTGAACAAAGCACAAGTTTTAATTGACGGCAAGATAGCTGGAAAAATTGGGAAAGGAATGGTGGTATTTTTAGGGATTGGCAAAAACGATAGTTCAGTTGATATTGATTTTATGGCAAGAAAAATCCCTCAGCTTCGAATATTTGAAGATGTTCAAGGAAAAATGAATATCTGTCTAAAGAAAATACAAGGCGAGATTCTCCTTATATCACAATTTACTCTTTATGGAAATTGTAGAAGAGGACATCGACCGAGTTATGATGAAGCGGCAGCACCCCTAGAAGCCAAGAAACTTTATGATCAAGTCGCTCAAAAGCTACGTGATCAGAATCTAACCATAGCTGAAGGAGTCTTCGGAGCGATGATGCAAGTTGAATTGTGTAATGATGGTCCGGTGACGATTTTGCTTGACAGCAAGGAAAGGAGACAGGCATGAGTAACAAGGTGAAAGTCGCAGTCTATACATTGGGTGATTTAATGACCAATTGTTACTGTCTTTATGATTGTAATGAAGCTCTCCTTATTGACCCTGGTGGCCCTTCTCAAGAGTTGGTCGAATTCATAACATCTAAAGATTTAACTTTAAGATATATTATCAATACCCACGGTCATTTTGATC
>DPKX01000294.1:0-9521 GCA_003542295.1 Candidatus Atribacter hydrocarboniphilus | reverse complement strand
AAACTATTTTCCCTTTGCCAAGATAATAGTATATGAAGCTGATGTGGCCTATCTTAACCACCCTGATCTTAACTTATCGGTAGAATTTTTTCGACCTTATCAATCGCCTGAACCAGATATTCTAATTCGAGGAAAAAAAGAACTTTTTGAACTGTTTGATGAAGAAGTTTACTTTTATCATAGTCCTGGCCATACACCGGGAAGTATGTGTTTATCCTTTCCTAAACAGAAATGGCTTTTTTGCGGTGATACGCTTTTTTCTGGGTCAATAGGAAGAACCGATCATACCGGGGGTTCGTTTCAGGAGATCCTTGGGTCCCTGACCATGATCATGCAATGTTTTGATGATGAAACTAGAGTTTTTCCTGGTCACGGCCCGGAAACAACGATTGGAAATGAGAAAAAAATGAATCCGTATGTCCTTGAATACGTGAATTGTATTAGCTAATTCCTTTCATTATTTTATAAACACACCCCCCCTAATCTCCTCATCAATGGAGGAATTCATTTGATGGCATTTTCAGGATAACCCTTCATGCTGCATGGCAGCACCAGATGAGGATGAAAATAGTTGCCATCCTAACCCTGAATTTCTCCCACCAGAGAAGAGGAAAAAAGAAAAAAATAGAGAAGGTGGGGAGGAGATTAAAATACTCAATATTGGGCGCAATGAATTGCACCCCTACATAAAAAATCTAAGTATTAAATTGTATTAATGATATCTAGGTATTTTTGAACAATGACTTGAGCTCTTTCGGCATCTCGAGATTCAGCAAAGATACGAAGGAGAGGTTCGGTACCTGAGGGTCGGATTAAAAGCCAAGAACCATCGGGGTAAAAAACTTTGTATCCATCAATCGTAATCCGATTTTCTTCTTCCGAAGTTAATCGATCTATTTCACTCAATATTTTCTCTTTTTTCTCAGGATTAACGGCCTTTTTCATTTTAATCTGGAAATATTGAGGAAGTTCTTTCAGAAGGTCATCAAGAGATTTTTCTTTGGTTGCCATGATGTGAAGGATTCGGGCTGCCGCCATAGCTCCGTCTCTTCCCCAAACAAAGTCTGGAAAGATCATTCCTCCGTTTTCTTCACAGCCAAAAATCCCATTATTTTCTTGTAGAGCTTTGGCTACAACCAGGTCACCGACAGCGGTGGATAGAAATCCCCTTCCGGTCTTTATAGCAATATCCTTTAACATACTGGAGGTCGCAACGGTAGTTACAATTGGGCCGGGGATATTCTGCGAGGCTAATTCATTAGCAACCAAACTTACGCTATAGTCACCTGGAACAAATTCACCATTAGGACGAATCACAATTAAACGATCACCGTCTCCATCCTGAGCAAAACCGATATGAAAGGATGCATGGGTAATAAGAGTGGTAAGATCGGTTAAATTATCGGGAGTAGGTTCAGGATTTCTCCCTGGAAAGCGACCATCGGGATGGGCGTTGAGACTTACAACTCGGCAGCCAAGATCGCTTAACAATTGAGGGGTAATCAAACATGGTGCTCCGTTTGCACAGTCAACAACAATTCGGAATCGGCTTTGTTGGATAAGAGGGAGATTCACTTTAGCAACGATTGCTCGAATATAGTCATCGTTTACGTCTCGTTTAATGGTTTTTTGCGGAACATCCATCCAGGGAACCAAATGATATTTTTCAGAAAAAAAAATTTTTTCTACATCAACATCTTTTTCGCGATCTAAACCTTTACCGGTTTTTTCCATAAATTTAATGCCATTCCATTGAGGAGGGTTATGGCTGGCAGTAATCATTGCTCCCCAAGCATCCCATTGCCGACAAGCCCATTGAAGGGTAGGAGTAGCGGTGAGCCCTAATTCAATCACTTGGCAACCACAAGCAAGGAGGCCGGAGATAACGGCATCATAGATCATTTCACTGTGTTTTCGGGCATCTCTTCCCACAACAACGATTTCTCGATTGATATAAGTTCCGAAGCTGTAAGCTAATTTTAATGCAAAATCCGGTGTGAGCACTTCATTTACAATTCGCCGAATACCAAAAGTTCCGAATAGCTTTTCCATGGGAATACCTCCTTATATGAATGAAAAATATAATGACTTAATTCATTTTTCCTAAGAAATAAGACTTTAAAAAGGTTGGTATTTTTATCTTTTTTTTGGAAGGTACAAAAAAACCATATAAAAATCACTATCACTGAGCACCAACCCTTAAATAAGAAGAAGTTCCACTCATAAATTATTGACCTCGCTTTTTAGAGGGGATTTTTAAAAGCTAACCTCCTCATCCCTGGCTTTTTCCTAATAAGAACATGTTTATTGTTCCACATCAATGCTATTTCACTCATCACTGTTATATAATTATAGTGCATTTTTATCCAGGGAGGCAGATTATGAAAGAAGAACTTGATGCCATATCGCAAATAAGTCAATTAATTATATCGGATAAAGGATTTGAAGATGTTCTCCGGCTTATGGTGAATATAACTGCTCAGGTGATGAAATCCAATATTTGCTCGCTTATGCTTCTAGATGAAAAGAAAAAAGTTCTAGAGATTAAGGCAACTCAGTCGGTGAGCGAAGCTTATAATAAAAAGCCGCCGATCAAATTGGGGGAAGGGGTGGCTGGAAAAGTTGCTTTAGAAAAAAAACCGATGATAATAGCTGACGTGCGCAATGACCCTTATTACCGAAATAAAGAAATTGCTGAAAAAGAGGGCCTTTGCTCCTTGGTAAGTCTCCCCTTAATGGTCAGAGGGAGAATAGTTGGTGTGCTTAATCTCTATACCTCAGAACCACGAGATTTTCATGAGGACGATATTAAAACCTTAACAACCATTGCCAACCAAGCAGCCGTCGTTATAGAAAATTATCGTTTGCTCATGGAAAGTGAATTTGTCAAAGAAGAATTAGAGACACGGAAAAAGATTGAAAGAGCCAAGGGATTTTTAATGGCTGAATATAATATCAATGAAGAGGAAGCTTACCGAAGGATTCAGAGATACAGTATGAATAAAAAGAAGAGCATGAAAGAAGTTGCTGAAGCAGTAATTCTTGCTTGGGAAATGAAAAAAAAGATATGAAACTTTTATCTTTTCTTTTTAGATGAAAAGATAGAGGTAACCAAAAAAATAGTCGTTGCAACGAGAACTATGGTTGCTCCTGATGGTGTGTCTAAAAAATAGGAGAGAATAAGCCCTCCTCCTGACGAAGCAACTCCAAAGACAATAGCAGTTATTAAGGCTTTTTTAAAATTATCAGTGATTTGTAAAGCTGCAGCTGAAGGGATGATGAGCAAAGCCGAAACTAAAACGATTCCAACTACTTTTATTGAAATTACAATCGTGAGAGAAATAAAGCTAACGAGTAAGTAATATATTATCGATACAGGAATTCCGCTTACTTCTGCCATTTCTTGATCTAATACCAAGAGTAAGAGCTCTTTATAATAATAAAGAACAAAGAAGAAAACAACCCCTTCGACAAGAAGAGCAAGATAAAGGTCGTTCAAGGTCACTGATAATATATTGCCAAATAAATACCCGAATAGATCAACATTTACGCCTTTTAGGAGACCGAAAATCAATATTCCAAGCGCCATTGTGCTAGCAAAAAAAATTCCAATCGTTGTATCTTCTTTTATACGACTTTTTTTTGAAATATATGCAATCCCTAAACCAGAAGCAACACAAAAGATAATTGAGGATAATACCGGATCAATTTTAAGAAGAAAACCGATGGCTACTCCTCCAAAGGCGGCATGTGAGATACCAGCTCCCATAAAGGATATTCCTTTTAAAACAACATAAACTCCAATTACGGCACAGAGCGAACCAATTAATATTCCTGCCAATAAAGCACGTTGCATAAAGGTATAACTGAGAATGTCCAGTTCAAATCACTCCTTGGAATCGAGCGCTTGATACGAGCGGGAATTCTTAGGATTTATGATGATTTTCATCGTCTTCTGTGGTTTCTCCTGCGCAATAATGAACCGGTGAAGATTTCCGAACAACAATATGAGGAACAATACCATGATGAAAGAAAGCCGCCTCGCGACCGTACATTTCTGTTAAGGTTTCATCGGTTATCCCCTTTTCTGGTCGATCATGGACAAATACCTTTCGATTGACGCAGGCGATAGCATCGACATACTGAGCAATGACACCAATGTCGTGGGAAACAGTGAGGATGGTGATCTTTTGTTGATGAAGAGTGAGGAGTAGTTCATATAAACTTTCGCTGTTTTTTGGATCAACAGCGGTGGTTGGTTCATCGAGAATTAACATGTCAGGATTATTTATTAAAGCCCGAGCGATCATTATTCTTTGTCGCTGACCACCGGATAATTTGCCTATTTGCTTACTGCGTAATGATTGGAGGCCAGTCTTTTCCAAAGTTTCATTCACTGCTAAGCGATCGTATTTATGCGGGAGGTGTCCAGGGCCAATGGTTGCGTATCTGCCGGTTAATACAAAATCTTCAACGTTGATGGGGAAAGAGTAGTCTATTTTACTCATTTGTGGAACATAGCCTATTCGTTTTCGGATGCTGGGATGAACGTTGATATTTTTCCCGAAAACCAACACCTTACCGGAAGTTGGTTTTAAGAGACCTAAAATGAGTTTTAGCAAAGTCGTTTTTCCTGCTCCATTTGGTCCAATAACGGCAAGAAATTCTCCTTTTTTTACCTGCAGAGAAACATCTTCTAAAACTTCCAAATCTGGGTAAGAAAATGAAACAGATATGAATTCTATGTCATATAAAAAATTGGTTGGGTTCCTATCCATTGGTAATCACCTTCATCATCGAAACATAAATGAAACTTACCTAAGAGGGAGCAAAATCCACTACTTCTTAATGCTAATCAATGCTTCATTTTCTGTCAAGGTCGGTTACAATTAAAGAAAGAATTAAGAAATTGAGGTGGATTTATGAAAAGCTATCGAAAGGAATTATGGTTTGAAATATCACAACGGAGAAGTTTTACTTGCATAACACCAACTATCAGAACCTGTGTTGAAGAAAGCCAAGTAAAAGAAGGACTACTCCTTTGTAATGCGATGCATATTACTGCGAGTGTTTTTATTAATGATAATGAGGCTGGTTTACATAATGATTTTGAAAAGTGGTTGGAAAAATTGGCTCCAGAAAAACCCTACAATCAGTATCAACACAATGGTTATGAAGATAATGCTGATGCTCATTTGAAGAGAACTATAATGGGAAGGGAAGTTGTGATTGCAATAACTGAGGGAAAATTGGATTTAGGGCCATGGGAGGAAATTTTCTATGGTGAGTTTGATGGGAAAAGAAGAAAGAGAGTTCTAGTAAAAATTATTGGAGAATAACTTGAGCCAAATTGAGCTGAATTATATATTTCCGTTTTGAATGGAAGGAGCGAAATCATTGAAAGAGCAAAAAAATAATTCTTGCTTAATGTTAGGAAATGAAGCAATTGCCAGGGGTGCCTATGAAGGTGGAGTTCAGGTTGGTTCTGGTTATCCAGGAACTCCCAGTAGCGAAATTCTTGAATATCTCAGTCAATTTAAGGAAGTCCATTCAAGGTGGTGTCCCAATGAAAAAGTCGCTCTCGAGGTAGCAGCTGGAGTTGCTATAGCAGGAGGACGAGCTTTAGCCACTATGAAACACGTTGGCCTTAATGTTGCTGCTGATCCATTGATGACAATCTCCTATACAGGAGTGAGAGGAGGTCTGGTTATAGTCGTTGCCGATGATCCAGGAATGCATTCTTCTCAAAATGAGCAAGATAGCCGTAACTATGCAAAGTTTGCCAAAATACCTTTTTTCGAGCCAGCAGATGGTGAGGAAGCGCGAATTTTTACAAAAGAAGGGTTTATTATAAGTGAAAAATTTGACACTCCAATTATGATTCGTTCAACCACCCGAGTTTCACACTCTCGATCAGTTGTATTTCCTCAGGAACGAATTCATTTTTCACCTTTTCCTTATCAAAAAGATGCAGAAAAATATGTTATGATTCCAGCATTTGCCAGAAAGCGAAGAGTTGCTCTTGAAAAGCGTTTAGAGGTATTAAGAGATTGGGTAGACGAATCAGATCTAAACCGCATTGAAATGAGAGATCCTCATTTTGGAATTATTACTGGAGGCGTCCTCTATAATCATGTTCGTGAAGTATTTCCTCAAGCTTCAATATTAAAAATAGGTATTGGTTATCCTCTTCCTTTTGAGATGATATCAGATTTTGTCAGAAAAGTTAAAAATGTTGTGGTTGTTGAAGAATTGGATCCTTTTTGGGAAACTGAAATTAAAGCAGCCGGCATTCCGGTTGAGGGGAGAAATCGAATTCCCGGAATTGGTGAAATAACCCCCGATATTCTTAAGGTAGCATTTGGAGTGCCTCAACCCGTACCGTCAATTGACGATTTAAATCAATATGTTTTCCCCAGGCCACCTGTATTGTGTGCTGGTTGTCCTCATCGAGGAGTATTTAGGATTCTTTCCGAACTGAAAATTACCGTTACAGGAGATATCGGATGCTATACCTTGGGCGTTATGCCGCCAACCTCATCGATTGATTCCTGTATTTGTATGGGGGCATCAATTTCAAATGCTGAAGGTTTCAAGTTAACTCATCCAGAATTGACTGTTGGAGCGGTAATCGGTGATTCAACATTTATTCATAGCGGGATCGGTCCTCTTTTAGATGCAGTATATAACCAAACCAATATTATAGTCTTTATTTTAGACAACCGCGTTACCGCAATGACTGGGGGGCAAAATCATCCTGGAACAGGAATAACTTTGATGGGAGAAAAAACCTCAAAACTCGACATTGAAGAGTTGGTAAAAGCTTTAGGAGTGAAAGAGGTTCACCATCTTAGTTCATTTGATATTTCACATTTCCGATCGCTCCTGAAAGAAGTAGTAAAAAAGAATTCTGGGCCAACCGTTTTTATTCTCAGTGAACCTTGTCAGCTTATTCGAAAAAAAGGAAACAAAAATTTTTATCAAGTAGATCCAAATCTCTGTCGGCTTTGTAAGAAGTGCTTACAATTAGGTTGTCCGGCAATACGACTCGATGGTGAACGAGCTCAGATTATCGCTGAATATTGTCGTGCTTGTGGTGTTTGTAGTCAGATATGCCAGTTTAACGCAATTAAGGAGGAATACCAATCATGAAATTTGGTGGTATTGTTATTGTCGGTGTGGGCGGAACCGGTGTTTTAAAAGCAAGCGAAATGCTATCGAGATTCCTCCTAAATCAAGGTTTTGATGTTCGCCAATCGGAAGTTCATGGGATGGCGCAACGTGGTGGATCAGTTATCACCCAACTCAAATATGGTGAAAAAGTGTATTCCCCTTTGTTAGGAAAGGGCGAAGCTCAATATATGATTGCCACTGAAGAAGTTGAAGCACTTCGATATAGTGAATTTCTTTCTTTTGATGCAACTATCATCATTAATTCCTGGAGGCTGAATCCAGTGGGTACCAAGCCAGAACCTTATACCGGCTTATCCGCTCGCTTATATAGGGAAAAAGGTATTCTAGTGTATGAAGTGAATGCTGATTCGATAGCTAAATCCCTGCAGAATTCAAGAGTTGCAAATTCAGTATTGATTGGTGCTTTTAGTAAAATATTTAATTCCGATAATGAAAATATATGGGAAGATGTTATCAGGGAAACATTTCCTAAGAAGTTTTTTGATATCAATATGAAAGCCTTCTTTAAAGGAAGAGAATTGGTTACTATCTAATAAGTTAATTTATACATAAGTAAGAGAAATAACATAACAGATATTGACAAATTTAACTAAATGAATATAATAACGTAAGGAAATAGCGTTTAAAAAAAATATAAATAAATAGGAAATCCCCTCCTTGCATTTATAGGGAGCCGACTCGCCCGAGTTAGCTCCCTATAAATGTTTTTAGGGATTATTATTTACTTAAATGAATGAAAAGTAACCATTATAAGCGTGAAAAGTACATCCCCCCCTTAATGGATGAATGAACTGAACAATTCTTCTCCTCAGAGGAGTGCTTTGCGACGGGGAAACTGAATTTGAATCCAGATTTTCAACCTCATCCCATCCTTCTCCCATCAAAGGAGAAGGAGTTAAAAAATCAACTACTCTACTTTTTAGATTGAGGGGAAATTTATCATTAAAAACAACACGTATTACTACTCGGGGAAAAGCCATCTTTATTTTTTATTGGTGATTTGAGAGAATTGACCAATAATTTTTCTGGGAACTCCAAAATAGCGTTCAAATAACAAACCATGACCGGTTGGAAACCAAAATATTTTTTTTGGTGAAGAAGCAGCATCAAAAAGTGCCCAAGTACATTCGGGAGGAACAATAACATCATGGCTGGCATTAAAAAAATAGACAGGAACCTGATCCAAATGAGATATCCAATGCAATGGATCGATATCCTTCCATTGCCGAGCAAGGTCAAAAGGTGAGATTTTTTTCATAAGAAGGCTATAGCGGATATTGACCATGGAATCAAGCAGGCTTTCTCGAGCAAGAATTTCTATATCTCCACCTCCTACCACCAGGGCAATTCCTTTAAAATTTTTATATTGGCCACAAACAATACTACCAATTATCGCACCCAAGCTTACCCCCCAGAAAAAAAGAAAATGACGATCAAAATCAGGATGATTTTCAATAAACTGAAGAGCGATTAAAGAATCGTTAATGGTTCTATAAAAAGCTTTTTTATCATTTTCAATATCAGGAGAAAGAATATCTTTCCCAGCTTGAGTTCGATCACCATGATATTCCATGTCTATGGCTAACGCCATAAAGCCCGACTTTCCAAGTTCATTGGCAAGAAATTGGATGTTTTCTTTACTGCCACGATAATAATGAAGGAAAAAAATTGCCGGGTAGGGAGGGGGTGTGGTTGGTTTAATCATCAGGGCAGGTATTTGTGGGTTAATATGGAACTTGGTTAAGAGATAATTTTTACTTTGACGGATTATTTGATGGGAATAATGGTCTACATTCATTTCCTATCACCTATTTGCTTTAGTGGGGTTTAAAATAAAAGATTATAATTAAATATAATATAGTGTCTTACACATTTATATCTTATATTGTTACACGATATTTTCAAAAAGACCTCTGCGTAATTTTGCTATTATTTCTATTTTCAGTTTTTTATAGTTCAGCAATCATACTTGATGTATAGAAAATTTATGGTAGAATTGAAAAAATTCTTTTTTGGGAAGGTGAGAACCGGATGCTGAAAGCCCACCATTCATTCGAGAAATCAGGTGTATTTAACCCCAAACAAGTATTTTATCATTTAAGCATACCTGAGTTGTTTGAACATGCATTGCAAAAAAAAGAGGGCATGCTATCATCAACGGGTGCGCTCAGTGTTCTCACTGGAGCTTATACTGGGCGATCACCAGAAGATCGTTTTTTTGTTGATGACGAAACTACCCATAATTTGATTGACTGGGGTAAGGTTAATAAACCAATATCACAGGAAATATATGAGCGTTTGTATGCCAAAATGGTGAGTTATCTTCA